>DITH01000184.1 GCA_002422745.1 Alphaproteobacteria bacterium UBA6189 | reverse complement strand
TTTTTCCCCTTCACCGAGCCGTCGGCCGAAGTGGATATTGGCTGCAAACGCGGGCGCGATGCATTGTTGATTGGTGAGGGCGACGACTGGCTGGAGATCGCCGGCTGCGGCATGGTGCACCCGAACGTGCTGAAGAATTGCGGGCTCGACCCGGCAGAATGGCAAGGCTTTGCTTTCGGCTGCGGCATCGAACGGCTGGCCATGCTGAAATATAATATCCCCGATTTGCGTACCTTCTTCGCGGGCGACGCGCGGTGGCTGAACCATTATGGCTTTCACGCGCTCGATATCCCCAATCTGGTGAAGGGAGTCGGCGCATGAACATGGTTGTTGTCCTTCCTGCGAACGCAGGAATCTGCTTCGCCGCATTTCAGGAGATCCCTGCGTTCGCAGGGATGACAA
Organism: Alphaproteobacteria bacterium UBA6189; assembly: GCA_002422745.1. GTDB lineage: Bacteria > Pseudomonadota > Alphaproteobacteria > Rickettsiales > UBA3002 > QFOX01. The sequence goes on along the minus strand of DITH01000184.1, from coordinate 4,886 downwards.
AGAATGAGGTGTGCGCATGAAATTCCCACTCTCGTTACTGCATATGTTCCTTAAAACCGATGCGCCCCTCGCCCGCATCGCCGAGGTTGCCACGGCGATCGGGCTAGAGGTCGACGCGATCGACGACCCGGCCGCCGCGTTGAAACCTTTTGTGGTGGCCGAGGTACTGCACGCAGAAAAACACCCGCAGGCCGATAAGCTACAAGTTTGTAAAGTGAAGGCGGCGCAGGGTGAGCTACAAATTGTGTGCGGCGCACCGAATGCACGCGCAGGCATCAAGGTGGCGCTGGCCAATATTGGCACGGTTATTCCTACCAACGGCATGGAAATCAAAGCCGCCAAGGTGCGAGGCATCGAGAGCCAGGGCATGCTTTGCTCGGCCGACGAGCTTGGTATCGGCAATGATTCGGCAGGGATTATCGAATTGCCGTACGACGCGGAAATCGGGGCAAGCATTGTCGATGTGCTGGGGCTCAACGACCCGGTGATCGACCTTAACATTACGGCCAACCGTGGCGATTGCATGGGCGTGCTCGGCGTCGCGCGCGACCTGGCCGCCGCCGGACTCGGCACGCTGACCCTCGACATCCCGCCCGCCCCGGCCGACACGGGCGAGACCTACCCGATCCGGATCGAGGATACGGATGGCTGCCCCGCCTTCAACGGCCGCATCCTTCGCGGCTTATCGAACGGTGAGTCGCCGGAATGGCTGCAGCGTATGCTGACGGCTGCCGGTATGCGCCCGATCTCTTTTCTCGTCGACGCGACGAATTTCGCCACCCTGGCCTATGGCCGGCCGGCACATGTGTATGATTTGAAAAAATTGAAGGGCGAGATCGTGGTGCGCCGTGCTCAGGATGGCGAGCCCTTCGCCGCGCTGAATGAGAAGCATTATAATCTACGCAGTGAAGATTGCGTGATTGCCGACGATTCCGGCGTCATCGGCCTTGGCGGCATCATGGGTGGCAGCAGCACGGCGGTGGATGAAACCACCACCGACATTCTACTAGAAATCGCCCTGTTCAATCCCGAACGTATTGCGAAAACCGGACGTGCTCTGCATATCGATTCGGATGCGCGGGCACGATTCGAACGCGGTGTCGACCGCGATGCCCTTACGGTATCAGATATCGGGCTTAGCTGCTTCCTGCTGCAATTCGGCGGTAGCGCGGGCAAGCCAGAATTGGTAGGCACGCCGCCTGCTGGCCCCGACCCCATTGCGTTTGATGCGACGGCTATTAATGCGCTCGGCGGCACGGATATTCCTGAAGCACGCCAAAAAGAAATTCTCGAGCAGCTGAGTTTCGTGTTCGATGGCGAGCGCGTCACGGTGCCGAGCTGGCGCCACGATGTGCGCCAGTTGGCCGATCTCGCCGAGGAGATATTGCGCCTGCATGGTTACGACCATATCGCGCCGGTGTCGCTGCCGAAACAGCAAGGCGTGGCGCGACCAGCCCTCAATGCAGCCCAATTGCGGGTCACGCAGACCCGCCGGGCATTGGCCGCGCGCGGATTGCACGAGCATTACGGCTGGGGCTTCTGTTCCGAGGCGCAGGCAGCAGCATTTGGCGGGCAGGCTGAGGCTTTGGCGCTGCTGAACCCGATCAGTGCCGATCTGTCGGTGATGCGTCCCAGTCTGCTGCCCCATTTACTACATGCAGCGTCGATGAATCACGCGCGCGGTTTTAGCGATATTGCCCTGTTTGAAGTAGGCGCAATCTTCAACGATACATCCCCGACCGGCCAACGCACGATTGCGGCAGGGATACGCGCCGGGCTGCGCCATGGGTTGCATTATGCCAGCGCGCCGAAAGCCGACCTGTTCGATGTGAAAGCCGATGCGCTGGCCGCCCTCGCCGGTGCCGGGTTCGATGCCAGCAAGACCCCCGTTACTCGTCAGGCACCGGGTTGGTACCATCCGGGCCGCTCGGGCACGCTGGCGCTTGGCAAAAACATCATCGCACATTTTGGGGAATTACATCCGACCACGCTTGCGGCGTTGGGTTGCAATTTTTCGGTGATGGCGTTTGAAGTGCATCTCGATGCGATTCCGCAATCGCGCGGGCAGGCCAAGCGCAAAGCGCTGGTGAGTTCCGACTATCAGCCAGTCACCCGCGATTTTGCGTTCGTGGTCGATGAAGCCATGCCCGCCGCCGAGCTCATCGCCGCAGTGACCAAAGCAGAAAAACAGCTCCTGCAGCAGGTAACAATGTTCGATCTTTACCAGGGCAAGGGCGTGCCGGAAGGCAAGAAATCCCTCGCCCTGACGGTAACGCTGCAAGCCGCCGACCGCACGCTGACCGACCAGGAAATCGAGAAGGTCGCTGCCGCGATCGTTGAGAACGCCGCAAAAGCCGGTGCGGTGCTGCGCTAGCTTATTCTTTCGGCTGTTTGGCCGCCCACATATTATCGACCAGGTTCGGATAGCGCCGACCCGCTTTGGCTGCCCGTGTTCTTGCGGCCTGTTTCTGCGCATCCGTAAGTTTTGTTTGCCCACTGCCTTTTGGCGCAGGCTTTTTCCAGGGTGGCTTCGCTTTTTTCTCCATGGCCGTCATTTAACACCTATCGCATCCATGAGAAAGAGGGAGGCGCGCGTAATAGAAAATTTATCTATGAACGTGGAAAAGCTTGAGCATCCAAACTTAGCAAGGAGCATTTCATGGATTCGGTTATTTATCTCGTCGGTCTTGTCGTGGTCGTGATGGCCATTTTGTCGTTCCTCGGCCTAAGCTAGGAGAGGCAGACATGGCAATTCAACTCAATCGCTCCATTGAATGGAGCCCCGTCATCGCCGGCACGATCCTCGCTTGCGCGGTATCGCTGGTACTGGTTCAATTCGGCCAGGCCCTCGGCCTTTCCTTCACCAATCTCGATAGCGATGAACTTGTCACGAGCGGCAGCTTGCTGGCGTTTGGCCTATGGGTCCTATGGGTGCAGATTTCGGCATCCATCACCGGGGGATATTTAGCCGGACGCATGATTGCCAATGGCGACAATACGCAGGAAGGCGAATTGCGCGACGGCGCGCACGGTCTACTGGTGTGGGGCTTAAGTAGCCTGTTGGTCGCCATCGCCGTCGGTGTGGCCGGACTGATTGCAGCCATGGCAGCACACGGCGTAGATAGTGATACGTCCATGGCCTTGTCGGATGAAATGGCCAAGAAAGTCACCATTATCTCGGGCTTCGCGCTGGGTGCCAGTTCGCTGGTATCGGCTGTGGCCGCTTGGGTAATGGCCACGATTGGCGGCGACCACCGCGATCGCACGATCGACCTTTCGCGGCATATCCGCTTTCGGCGTAAAGCTACCCACTAAGCCACCGCTAACGAAAAAGGCGCTCACCTGAGCGCCTTTTTTATGGGTGGCGTTTCACGATCGTCACGTGGCCCATCTTTCGCCCGGGACGCGATTCGGTTTTGCCGTAGAGATGTACATGCGCTTCCGGCTGGTGGGCATATTGCTCCCATTGCTTCCAGTCGTCGCCCAACAGGTTAATCATCTCGACCCGGCCACGCGGCATCGTATCGCCAAGCGCCCAGCCACAAATCGCGCGAATATGCTGCTCGAACTGGCCGGTCGGCGCACCTTCGATACTCCAATGGCCCGAATTGTGCGGGCGCGGCGCCAGCTCGTTCACCAGCAACCCCTCAGGTGTAACGAACAGCTCCACCGCCAATAATCCGACTACATCCAGCGCTTCGGCCAGTTTTTTTGCCATGCGCACCGCAGCTTCCTGATGCGTGTCGATAAACGGGGCCGGGGCGATGGTTTTATGCAGGATATGCTCGCGGTGGATATTCTCGACCAGCGGGTAGCAGCGCGCCTCGGCGTGGGTGGAACGCGCCACGATGATCGATGCTTCCGCCGTGAAATCGACGAATCCTTCGAGAATACATTCGGATTTACCCAGCGACGCCCAGGCGTTTTCGGCATCAGCCACGCGGCGAATGACCACCTGCCCTTTACCGTCATAGCCAAGTTCACAGGTTTTGAGCACGCTGGGCGTACCGATGGTTTTCATGGCTTCGGCCAATTCCGCCGCATTGCGCACCGGCGCGAACGGCGCGGTAGCAATCCCTTGCGCACGAATAAATTCCTTCTCGCGCAGCCGGTGACGCGTGGTGAACAGCACTTCGGGTTTCGGACGAACAGCGACCAGTGTTTCAAGCATCGTCAGTGTTTCGGCGGGAATATTTTCGAACTCAAACGTGACCACATCAACACTCTGGCCGAAGGCGCGCAAGGCCGTGGTATCCTGATACGCGCCAATCGTGGTTTTGGTGGCGACGTGGCTGGCCGGCGAGTCTTTGTCGGGGGTAAAGATATGGGTTTTATAGCCCATGCGGCTGGCGGCGCGCGCCAGCATCCGCCCAAGCTGGCCGCCGCCGACAATGCCGATGGTGGAGCCCGGTGGAGTAATCTGCGTCATGGGTTAATCCTGCGGTTCGAGGGCAACGGCGTTGCTTTGCTTCATGCGCCAGGCGGTCACCCGCGTGTCGAGCGTCTCATCGTTCAGCGCCAGCGTCATGGCAGCAAGCAGCGCAGCATTGGCGGCCCCATGTTCGCCAATGGCCAGTGTGCCGACCGGCACGCCCTTCGGCATCTGGGCGATGGAAAGCAGCGCATCCATGCCGTCGAGCGCTTTGGATTTCACCGGCACACCGAATACCGGCAGCTTGGTGAGCGACGCGGTCATGCCGGGCAAATGGGCTGCACCCCCTGCCCCCGCGATAATGATTTTCAACCCACGCGCCGCCGCACCGGTGGCGTATTCGTATAGCCGCTGGGGGGTGCGGTGCGCCGAAACGATTTTTTTCTCATAAGGCACCTTCAAAGCGTCCAGCATCTCGGCGGCGGCTTTCATGGTCGACCAGTCGGACTGGCTG
>DITH01000087.1:358-10178 GCA_002422745.1 Alphaproteobacteria bacterium UBA6189 | reverse complement strand
ATGCACTTCCTGCCGGACGTGTACGTGACCTGCGACCAGTGCAAAGGCAAACGCTACAATCGAGAAACGCTCGAGGTAAAATACAAGGACAAATCGATCGCCGAAGTGCTGGGCATGACGGTCGACGAGGCGGTGGAATATTTCGCCGCGCATCCTTCCATTCGCGAGAAACTCACGGCGCTTTCCGAAGTAGGGCTTGGCTATATTCGCCTCGGCCAGTCGGCAACCACCCTGTCGGGTGGCGAGGCACAACGTATCAAGCTGGCCAAGGAGCTTTCCAAACGCGCCACCGGCAAAACGCTCTATATTCTCGATGAACCGACGACCGGGCTTCACAGCGAAGATATTCGTCGCCTGCTCGGCGTGCTGCAAAAGCTGGTCGATACGGGCAATACCATGGTGGTAATCGAGCATAACCTCGATGTCATCAAAACTGCGGATCACCTGATCGATATCGGCCCGGGCGGCGGGAATAAAGGCGGCAAAGTGATGGCCACCGGCACGCCCGAAGAAGTGGCGGCTAACGAAAAATCGGTGACCGGGCGTTACCTGACGCCGTTACTGGCGGCGAAAGCTAAACCGGCCAAGCCGGCGAAGGTAAGCAGCCCCGCAAAACCGAAAGCCAAGGCGAAATCCAAGGCGGCTTAAACCATCGGTGCGGCGCGCCAGGCAATTTCGGCCAGTACGATCATCGCCCCGGCGATAACCGGACGAATGGCGAAAAAACCCGCCGCGATGATGAGGATGCCACCGACCGGCGTGGGGCTTAAAATCAACAGCCAGGGCAGCCATTCCTTGGCGGCGCCACGCAAGGTTTCGATCCGCGCCTGTTGCGACTCGGTGCTTATTTTGGCGGGCATCCGCCGCAGCCAGATGCCGATCACGTACAGCAATGCCGAGGCCAGTAACGCCCCCAGCCCCGCGAACGCGGCCATAGGCGGGTACGATTCGGGTTGGAACTGACGCAGCGCATTGAGCGCCAGCTCCGGCTGGAAGGGCAGCAGGCGGTGTAAAAACCCATCAATCATGATTTCCATGGTCACTCCTTTGCCGCGAGTGGTGCGGCATTTATTTTACGTGCGTAGAGCAAAAACTCCTTATTGCCTTTGGGGCCGGTGATCGGGCTTTCGGTGATGCCCATCACCTGCCAGCCCATATCACCCAGCCACTGAGCAATAGCGTCGCACACCTGCTGATGGAGCGCCGCGTCGCGGATCACTCCCTTGCCGCGGCTCACCTCGGCCTTGCCCACTTCGAACTGGGGCTTGATGAGGGTGACGAGCTGCGCTGTTTCTGTCGTTAGTGCCAACGCCGCGGGCAGCACTTTTTTCAGTGAAATAAAACTGGCGTCGCAGACGATGAGATCCAGCGCATCAGGCACCATTTCCGCCGTGAGATGCCGGGCGTTGGTTTGCTCCATCACCACCACGCGCGGGTCGTTACGGATTTTGGGGTCGAGTTGGCCGGTGCCCACATCCACCGCGTATATTTTTGCCGCGCCCGCGGTGAGCAGCACATCGCTAAACCCGCCGGTGGAGGAGCCCACATCCATCGCCACCATGCCGGTCACATCGATGGAAAATTCTTTGAGGCCCTTCGCCAGTTTCATGCCACCGCGCGACACCCAGGGATGTTCCTTACCACGCACGGTAAGTTCCACATCGTCGCGAATTTCCAGCCCGGCTTTGTCGAGTTTTTTTTCGCCGGCATAGACCAGCCCGGCCATGATGAGTGCTTGCGCCTTGGCGCGGCTATCGGTCAGGCCACGATCGACAAGGGCAAGGTCGAGCCGTTGCTTCGCCACGCTAGCTACGACGGTTCACCACGAAATTCGCCAGGGCGCGGAGTTTTTCGGCCCGGGCGTCGAACACGCTGATATGGTTGAGCGCCTGCTGAGCCAGAGTCAGCGCTTGTTCACGCGCACGCTCGACCCCGAGGACGGAAATCAACGTGGCTTTCCCGGCGGCGGTGTCTTTCTTCACGCCTTTGCCGGTTTCGGTACGGGTGCCTTCCACATCGAGCAAATCGTCGGTGATCTGGAATGCCAGGCCGATATCGTGCGCATAGCGCTGCAGTCGGGCGCGCATGGGGTCGGGCGCTTTGCCGAGGATGGCGCCGGCTTCGCACGCCACCGCGAACATTTCCCCGGTTTTGAGGCGTTGCAGGCGAATCACTTCATCGATCGTCAGTTCTTTGTGCTCGGCATCGAGATCCATCATCTGGCCACCGACCATGCCGCGCACCCCTGCCGCCCGCGCCACCGAGCGAATCAGCTCGCAGCGCACGTTCGGGTCGGCATGCACACGCGGGTGAGACAGTACTTCGAACGCATAGGTAAGCAGCGCGTCACCCGCCAGGATCGCTGCTGCTTCGCCGAACTGCTTGTGGCAGCTTGGTTTGCCACGGCGAAAATCGTCGTTGTCCATTGCCGGCAGATCGTCATGCACCAGCGAATACGTATGTACGAATTCCAGCGCAGCTGCGGTCAGCATGGCCATTTCGGGATTTACCCCGAACAGGCGCGCCGACTCAACCGTCAGGAACGGGCGCAGGCGCTTACCACCGCCCAGTGCCGAATAGCGCATGGCTTCGATCACCTTGCCCTCGCCTTCGGGCTCGGCACCGTTTTCGTGGTCTTCTTCGCGGCTATGCAGCGAAATCACCTTGTTAGCCACCGGCAGTTGGTTGGGCAGCAATTCGTCCATCACGCGGTCGAGCTTGTCGGAAATATCGGACAAAGCATGTTGCAGGTTCTGTTGTTCGGCGGCGTCGTTTTTCAACATAATAAGCTCATGATGCGGGGTTATTCGGTCGCGAATTCGGTCGTGCGTGGCTGGCCATCGGGACCGAGCTGGATTTGTTCCACCTTCAGGCGGGCTTCGGCGAGTTTTTTCAGGCAATGGTCTTTCAACGCCGTGCCGCGCTGGTAATCGTGAATGGCTTTGTCGAGGTCGGCATTGCCCGCCTCGAGCGCCCGCACGATGGTTTCTAGTTCTTTCATCGCCGCTTCAAAACTGAGCATGGCGAGTTCGGCAGTGGCGGAATTAGGCTTAGTCATTGGTTTTTAAAGGCCTTTTTGAACACATCACGAAGGCGATGCCGGGGGAAAATTACGCGGCACCATACGCAAAACGCACCCGTTGCGCAACGCCTGCAACGGTTTTCGGCGCGTTATTCGCAGCCTTATAAAACTTATTCTTATAAAACAGTGTACTAATTTTATACTTGCGAATGATTTGCAGTTGCATTACACCGGCAATGAATTCTGTGTCTCTCTCACTCATCGCTCGCTCCCGTTACCGGGGCGGGCGATTTTTTTTAGGGGGTGCGGCTATCAGGCGTGTCGACATCGAATGTGCTTGTGATATCTATCCAGCCCTTTGGCGGTTCGTGCCGCTCCGCACGTCCGGTGGGCCGGGTTGGCCTGCTGGGTTTATCCAACGATGCTTCCCCCACCGCGTTCTTCGGTTTTTCTTCATTATCCATGATGGTCTCCTTGTAAATTGGATAGGGAGTCTATAACTGCTTCATGACAATATCATGACAAACCCATAGCGATGTTCGATTCTCTCTCAAAAAAACTCACCGGCTCGTTCGAGCAACTCTTTCGTAAAGGCACGCTGAACGAGGCGGATGTCGATTCGGCCTTGCGCGATGTGCGCATGGCGCTGCTTGAGGCGGATGTTGCGCTGCCGGTGGTGAAACAGTTTATTGCCGGGCTGAAAGAGAAAATCGTCGGGGAAAAAATCATCGCCACTGTCAGCCCGGGCAATATGGTCATCAAGCTGGTGCACGATGCGCTGGTGGAATTGCTGGGCGGCCAGACGGCGGAGCTGAACCTTGCCGTAGCACCGCCCGCCGTGATCCTGATGTGCGGTCTGCAAGGATCGGGTAAAACCACCAGCAGCGGCAAGCTTGCCAAGCGCCTACGTGAGAAGCACGGCAAGCGCGTGCTGGTAGCATCGCTCGATGTGTACCGCCCCGCCGCGCAGCAGCAGTTGGCCACCGTGGCCGAAGCGGCGGGCGTGGCCTGCCTGCCCATCGTAGCGGAGGAACAGCCCCTGACGATCACCGCGCGGGCGCTCCAGGCGGCGCGCACCGGCAACCATGATGTGTTGATTCTCGATACGGCCGGGCGCCTGCATATCGACGAGGCGCTCATGAGCGAGCTGCAGCAGGTAAAAACCCTCGCCGCGCCGATAGAAACTTTGCTCGTGGCCGACGCGATGACCGGGCAGGATGCGTTGAATGTCGCCCGGCAATTTCATGATGCGATCGGCGTCACGGGCTTGATCCTCACCCGGCTAGATGGCGATGCGCGGGGCGGTGCCGCCCTATCCATGCGCCAGGTCACCGGCCAGCCGGTGAAGTTCGCCGGGATCGGCGAGAAGCTCGACGAGTTCGAGCCCTTCCATCCGGAGCGGATCGCCAGCCGCATCCTCGACAAAGGCGATATCGTGTCGCTGGTGGAGCGCGCGCAGGAAGCGATTTCCGGCGAAGATGCCGATAAGAGCGCCAAGCGGATGATGGAGGGCAAGTTCGATATGAACGACCTGCTCCAGCAGATGCGGCAGATCAATAAAATGGGCGGCATCGGTTCGGTCATGAGCTTCATGCCTGGCATGGGCAAAATCAAGGATATGATGAACGGGCAGACGATCGACGAGCGGGCGATCAAACGCCAGGAAGCGATTATCCTCGCCATGACCACAGCCGAGCGCGCCAAACCCACCTTGCTCAATGCATCGCGCCGCCGCCGCATCGCCAACGGATCGGGCACTACGGTGCAGCAGGTGAATCAGCTGGTGAAGCAATACCAGCAGATGGAAACCATGATGAAGCAGATTAAAAAAATGGGCATGAAGGGGATGATGAACCCGATGGCCCTCAAACGCATGTTTGGCGGTTAGCCGCGGCCGCTTTGCGGTAACCCGCGTGCATAACGCGCCAGCATGTCGGCATAGGGGGCATCCAATTCCGCAGGCACCTTCGGATTAGCCAGCGTAGCGGCGTAACGGTCGACAAGCCCTTTTAAGCGGTCGTTCACCAACGCCCAGCGCGCCTGGTACACATGGTCGAGCGTGCGGGTACGTTGTGCCGTGATGGCGGCCGCCTCCGCCGCCCCATGCTGATCGTGGAGATGGTTTGCGTCTTCCGCCCAGGCGGCGGCCACCTGCTTAAGGTGATAGCGACAGAAATTCACCGCATAGATGCGCAGCACCTGGCTATGTTCCGCCAACTCCTGTGGCGTTTCTGCCCGGCTCAACTGGTCGATGCGATCGGTGATCTCCAGCCGCACCTGCTTTTTCGGCTTCGTCTGTGCGTACTGGCCAAGCGCGAGGGATAATTTATCGCGCGAATCGTTCGGCGTCATCCCCCTTTCCGATTGTTCTTTCGCGATGCCGTCCAGCTGGTCGCATAGCTGCAGCAAGCCCAGCATATGGCGGCAATCGCCGGCATGTTCGATCAGCTTCGGGTAACGTGCCAGCACGGGCTTGGTCGTTTTGTCATACCCATCGGCCAACACACGGCCGAGAAAATCATCGACCCCTTTGATATATTGTGCCGGCTGGTATCCCGGCCCAAGGACAGCGTGCGGTTGCTCGGGCATGACCCCTTTGAGTTTCGTTTGCACGCGGCTGCGCATGCGTTGCATGTTATCTGCCAGCGCGCCCACACATTGCTGGCGTGCGTCGCCCGTAGCGGCTCCCTCCTCTTGCACCAGCGCCAGGAGGTTGGCACGCCAATCGAGGCCGCGATGGCGCCAGCCGATAAGCTCCGGCGGCGTCAGCTGCGCGAGTTCCAGCAGCATCTCTACCAATGCCGTTTTTCGCTCACGATAACTCGGGCGGGGAGTATTGCCTTGCTCTACCGCTTTCTCGAACGCGGCGATGCGATCTTCCAGCCGTTGCAGCCGCTGCGCTGCCCCGGCAGGAAGCGGTTCAGAGTGCAAGTGCGGGCTCCCACTGCCTTTTCGTTGCGGTTCTAGTCGTGGCGTAAAAAGCTCGCCATTACCCTTCTCGCCGAACAGCTCGCCATTTTCAGGCTCAGGCGGGCGTACGCGCGGGCCGAGTGCGGGGTTCGCCCGGCTCGTCCATGGTTTTCCAACCTTGCGCGTATGTTTGCTCATGCAGACTTTCTTAAACGAAAACCCTTGCCTTGCGTGTGACAATATGGTTAAAGCCCCGTCCCGATGTCTTCTTGGGTATATGAAAGCGCGCAATTCCGCCGCTTTTAACCGAAAGGAGTGAATGACATGGCTGCAGTAATTCGTCTTGCCCGTGGTGGCGCGAAAAAACGTCCCTTTTACCGTATTGTAGTGGCAGATAGCCGCAAGCCGCGCGATGGCGATTTCATCGAACGCGTTGGCACCTTCAACCCGCTGCTGGCAAAAGATAATGCCGCCCGCGTGGTGCTGAACACCGAACGTGCACAGCATTGGCTGTCGGTCGGCGCTACCCCGTCGGATCGCGTCAACAAACTGCTGACGGAGGCTGGCCTGAGCAAAGCCCGCAGCACCGAAGGCAAACCGCAAAAAGCCCGCAAAAAAGCCGATAAGCTGACCCGCGCCGAGAAGCGCGCGCAAGCTGAGGCCGAAGCCAAAGAAGCCGCTGAAGCACAAGCCGCCGAAGCCGCTGCCGCTCCGGCGGAAGAAGCTGCTGCTGAGGCTGCCCCGGTTGCTGAAGCTGAGGCCCCCGCAGAAGATACTTCTGCCGCGTAATGCATTGCCCTAGGGACTATCCCAGGTTGCAAAATTAACGGTTTCTTAATCCACTGCCACTACTCTCAGGGGCAGTGGATGGAGAAACTATGACCGAGCGTCAGCCTCAAAAAAAACCCGTTTGCAGCCCAATTCAGCTGAGCCCGGCACGTCATCCGGAACAGTGGCAGATTCGGCCTACACCGGAAGCCTATGCGCAAGTGCAGCAGGTGCTGAACTCGGCCAAACATATGGAAGTTTCGGCGCATTTTATCCGTAAGTAATCGTTGCGCGAAGCGCCCAATCTGCTAGGTTTTTCCTCGTTAAGAGGAGCTTTTATGGAAATCGCGATTGCCGTGGTCGGCGTAGTGCTTGGCGTGATCGGCATTATTATCCAAACCAGCTAGCATGACCAACGACTGGGTAGAACTAGCGGTCGTCACGCAGCCGCATGGGGTGCGTGGCCAGGTCAAAATTAAATCCTTTACCGAACCCGTCGACGGATTTGCGGCCTATGCCGAACTGACCGACGCGTCAGGCCTGCCTGTTAAACTAACGGTACAAGGTACCGCGCAAGGGCTGGTAATCGCCACCATTGCCGGGGTACAGGACCGCAACGCGGCGGAAGCCTGGCGGGGCCGCAAGCTCGGCGTACCGCGCGCTGCGCTGACACCCATCGCGACGGATAAACAATTCTACATCGCCGATTTGCACGGTATGGCGGTCATCTCCCCCGAAGGCGCCCCGATGGGACGGGTGGTGGGTGTCGCCAATTTCGGGGCGGGCGACCTGCTGGAAATTGAGCATGTTTCAGGCGAGCGTGAATTTTACGTTTTTACCGACGCGAATTTCCCCACGATCGACATAGATGCCGGACACATCACCCTCACCCCGCCGGACATCTTACCCACCGGTTCCGAGGAAGAAGAAACCACATGAGCTGGCGCGCGACCGTCATCACCCTTATGCCCGAAATGTGGCCCGGGCCACTTGGTCATTCGCTGATCGGCGATGCGCTGGCACGCGGCGAATGGCAGCTCGACCTGTTGCCGTTGCGGCAGTTCGGCGTTGGCGCCCACCAGAAGGTCGATGACAGTCCGTTCGGTGGCGGGGCCGGCATGGTCATTAAACCCGATGTGGGGGATGCGGCAATTCAGGCGGCAAAAACGAAAGCGCCGACGGCCCAACTCATCCATTTCTCGCCGCGGGGCGAACGCCTCACCCAGCCGCTGCTGAAAGAGCTTTCCGTGCGCAATCTCATCCTGTTTTGCGGGCGCTATGAGGCGCTTGACGAGCGGGTGATCGAGAAACACCAGCCGCGCGAAATTTCGCTGGGCGATTTTGTTCTCACCGGCGGCGACATTCCTGCCATGGCGCTCATCGAAGGCTGCGTGCGCCTGATACCCGGCGTGGTCGGCAAGCATGAAAGTTTGGGCGAGGAAAGTTTCGGCGACGGAGCGTATGCGCGGTTGCTCGAGTACCCGCATTACACCAAGCCCGCCGAATGGGAAGGCCGCGCCGTGCCCGAGGTGCTGCTCTCGGGACACCATGCCCATATTGCTAAATGGCGCCGCGAACAGGCCGAGGCCATTACCAAAGCGCGGCGACCAGATTTGCTGGCATCCGGCACCTAGGCGACGTATAAGCATTTCCATGCGGGGATTTAGTTTAGTCGAATTATCCATTGTGCTGGTGATTCTTAGTCTGCTGGCGGGTGGCATTCTGGCCGGGCGCTCACTCATTCGCGCGGCGGAGTTGCGCAGCGTCACCACCCAGATCAGCAAAACCAACACCGCGATTTACGCGTTTCGTGATAAGTATTTCGCGCTGCCCGGCGATTTCAACCGTGCCGAGGATGTCTGGGGCACCGACCCGGATGGCTGCCCCAGCCACACGAATCGCGTTGCCAAAACCGCCACATGCAACGGCGATGGTAACGGACGGCTTGATAACCTAAATCTTACCGAATCCTTCCGGGCCTGGCAGCATCTTTCCAATGCCGGGCTGATCGAGGGGCAGTATACAGGGGTTGAAGGCCCGGTAGTAGCCAATTTCGACAGCGATCCCGGTGTAAACTGCCCTGCCCTGGCCATCGGCAATAGCACAGGCATTACCTTGTATACCGTCCAGAATTACACCTCGACCGGTCATTGGGCGTTTCAGGGAAGGTACGGCAACATCCTGGCGTTTGGCTTCTGCAGCACATGGGATTGTATTAGTCCTGCTTTCCTGCCCGAGGAAGCATGGAATATCGATACCAAGCTCGATGATGGTAAACCGGGGCTCGGCAAATTGGTAACGCGTACTTCATGCACAGGAAACGGCTGCCAGCCGAACTGCAACACCGCCACCAGCGGCAGCGGCAACGGGGCGGAAGAAGCCGCCGAATACCGCCTCGATTACAAAGATGGTGTGGCCTGCGGCTTTTATTACCGGGCGGGCTATTAAAAACCCCTTGCCAGCCGGATATTTGCCGTATAAACACCCCGTCCCTAGGAAATCAGAGGCGATTTATGAATATTGTACAGCAAATCGAAGCCGAGCAGCAGAAAAAAGTCAGCGACGGCAAGCAGATGGATGCATTCAAGCCGGGCGACGTCGTGCGCGTCGGCGTAAAAATTATCGAGGGCGCGAACGAGCGTATTCAGGCGTTTGAAGGCCTGGTGATCGCGAAGAAAGATGCCGGGATCAACTCCTCCTTCACCGTGCGCAAAATCAGCCATGGCGAAGGGGTTGAGCGTATTTTCCCGCTGCACAGCCCGCGCATCGAATCGATCGTGCGTGTGCGTCAGGGCGAAGTGCGCCGTGCAAAACTGTATTACCTGCGTGGCCGCACCGGTAAGTCGGCGCGTATCCGCGAGAAGGTGGATATGGCTGCGATTGCTGCCGCCCAGGCCGAGAAAAAAGCCGCGAAAGAAGAATCGCAGGCATAACTCTTTGTTGTCATTCCTGCGAAAGTAGGAATCTCCTTGCCCAAAGTGGATTCCTGCTTTCGCAGGAATGACAAAGGAACAAGGATATGACACAGAAATCGCCCCAGACCCTGTTCGATAAAATCTTTGCCGCGCATCTCGTCGATGAAGCGGCCGATGGCACCTGCCTGCTCTATATCGACCGCCA
>DITH01000087.1:0-248 GCA_002422745.1 Alphaproteobacteria bacterium UBA6189 | reverse complement strand
TAATTGCGCCGAGTTCGGCATCACCTATTTCAAGATGGACGATGCACGCCAGGGTATTGTGCATATCGTCGGCCCGGAAGAAGGTTTCACCCTGCCCGGCAGCACCATTGTGTGTGGCGACTCGCACACCTCAACCCATGGCGCGTTCGGCGCGCTCGCGTTCGGCATTGGCACCTCGGAAGTGGAGCATGTACTGGCGACACAAACGCTGATTCAAAAGCGTGCCAAGAACATGCGCGTCACGGTCG
>DITH01000045.1:3781-10156 GCA_002422745.1 Alphaproteobacteria bacterium UBA6189 | reverse complement strand
CCGCGGCATGTTCCGCGTGCGCGGCGATAACCTCGACCTCTTCCCCGCCCACCTGGAAGACCGCGCCTGGCGCTTAAGCTTCTTCGGCGACGAGCTGGAGCAGATGTACGAATTCGACCCGCTCACCGGCGAGAAGGGCATGGAGCTCGATGCCGTGACCGTGTTCGCCAACTCACACTACGTGACCCCGAAACCCACGCTGGAACAGGCAATCAAGCAGATCAAGCGCGACCTCGACGACCGCTTGAAATGGCTCGAAGCGCACGGCAAGCTGCTCGAAGCGCAGCGGCTCGGCCAGCGCACGCAGTACGACCTCGAAATGCTGATCGAGACCGGCATGTGCAAAGGGATCGAGAATTACTCGCGCTATCTGTCGGGCAGCGAGAAGGGCGCGCCGCCGCCTACCCTGTTCCAGTATTTGCCGGAGGATGCGCTTTTGTTTGTCGACGAATCGCACGTGATGCTGTCGCAGGTGCGCGGCATGTTCAACGGCGACCGGGCGCGCAAGATCGTGCTGTCAGAGCACGGGTTCCGCCTGCCCGCGTGCATGGATAACCGGCCCCTGATGTTCGCCGAGTTCGATGCGATGCGCCCGCAAACCATCTGTGTGTCAGCCACGCCGGCGGCGCTGGAGCTGGAATGGGCTGGCGGCGAAGTGGCCGAACAGGTGATCCGCCCCACCGGGCTTATCGACCCGGTCTGCATCATTCGTCCGGTGGCGACGCAGGTCGATGATTTGCTGGAAGAAACCCGCCTCACCCTTGCCCGCAAGCAACGCGTGCTGGTCACCACCCTCACCAAACGCATGGCCGAAGAGCTGGCCGAGTATATGGAGGAAGCGGGCATTAAAGTGCGCTACCTGCATTCCGATATCGAAACGCTGGAGCGTATCCAGATTATCCGCGATTTACGCATCGGTGTGTTCGACGTGCTGATCGGGGTGAATTTGCTGCGCGAAGGGCTCGATATCCCCGAATGCGGGCTGATGGCGATTCTCGACGCCGACAAGGAGGGCTTCCTGCGCTCCAAAACCTCGCTGATCCAGACAATCGGCCGCGCGGCGCGCAATGTCGATTCAAAGGTGGTACTGTACGCTGATAAAATGACCGATTCGCTCAAGGGCGCGCTGGAGGAAACCGAGCGCCGCCGCACCATCCAGATGGCGCATAACGCGCGTCACGGCATCACCCCGCAAAGCGTGAAGGCCAAGCTTTCCGATATTAAAATCGAGGAAGATGAACGCGCCGCCGACGATGCGCAAACCGCCTTCTTAAGCGACGCCCCGCCGCTCGCCAACCTCGAAGCCCATCTGGAAAAACTGAAAAAAGACATGCTTAAAGCCGCCGCCGACCTGGAATTTGAAGAGGCCGCGCGCTTGCGCGATCAGATCAAACGCGCCGAGAAAATGCTCCTCGAAATGCCCTCGGCCGATCCCGTCGTCGCCGCCATCACACCGAAGGGCAAACCGGCAGGCAAGAAGAAGCGTTCATAGGCAACTCAATTCACTTTAAAATAAAGTGTGCAGAGTTGGTTGCTTTGGGTCAAATCATAGACCCGATTCGCAGGCGCATCGGTATAGGATAGTCCAGTCGGCGACACACAGGCCTGACTGGTAGCTGCTGTCCCAAGAAGCCTACCCGTTTCCGGAAAACCATCATCATATTTTGTATCCACATTCCATGCTTCTGAAGGGCTGATAACGCCACTGAAGAGTCCATTTGCATCTGGATTACCAATCTGCAGAAAATTATGACTCTGTCTCCAAATAAAACTGGTGCTACTGCCGTAGGCATTTCCTCGATAGAAAAGCCCCCAACCTGCCCTCGCCAGTTTTGAAGTGGGAACGTTGGTGCCCGGCAGAGCCGGATTAGGCGCACCGGCTGTATAGCCAGTATACGTTCCCTCGATTAAGCTGGCATTTGCTAAATGCTGCCATGCCCGTGTGGCCTCCGAGGCCGCCGGCCCGTAGCCGTTGTTACCAATCCACCCATCGCCATTGCCGTTACAAGTGCCTGGCGTCCCATTAGGAATTGCAGCATCGGCGCAAGCATTGGTACCGGTGGCTTGATCGCCCCATACACGCGTTGCATTCGGCATATCGCCGGGCAAAGCAAAATATTTGTCGCGGAAACTGTAAATAGCGGTTTTATACCCCTGCGCTTCGACGGTGATGCTGCGCAATTCACTCGCACGAATAAGACTGCGCCCGGCGAGAATGCCGCCGGTGAGCAATCCAAGAATTACCAGTACCACAGCAAGTTCGACGAGACTGAAACCGTTTTTATACATGGGCCGAATGTATAAGGTAACCGTTTTGAGGGCAAGGGATGTTCATGCAAACCTCATTACCCCCAAAGAAAAATCGCTAGATGTAAAGCCCCAGCGAGAAGTTACGCTGGTGCACTGCCTCTTTGGCGCGCCGTATATGTTCTTCGTGGTAGCCGCGTGCATGCAGTCGGGGTGCGAGGAACGAAAAATCATCCTCGATCGCATCTAGGATAGGTTTTTCTTTGCCCGAGCCGAGCTGCCGGTGCAGGGCCTGGTGTATGTCTTCAGGAACCGCCATCGCGGTACCATCCTCCCGGTGCACCGATGTCGTTTCGTCATGCGGCATATGGTGGGCATCGAGCCGCACGCCGGTGGCATCGAACCCACGCTTGAGACCCGTAACCCGGTCGCCATAACGGCCGACCGTTAGCGCGTGCATGCTTAGCTGCATTTCCTGGGGGTCATGCATGTGGCGCCGCGCCGCCGCGATGGCCAGTTCGCGCTCGTATTCGCTGGCGATATCCGGGCAGCGATCGGCGTTGTTGCGCATCAGCGCATGGTAAGTGGCTTTAATCCAATGCAGGTAGCGGGCCGGGTCGATATCACCCGGTTTCTGATTTTCCATACGCTGCCGCCAGCTGGGCCGTTGTTCGAAAAAATCCCGCGCTTCGGTGTATTTTTCTTCCCAGAAGGCCATGCCTTCGCGTTCCCCGGGCGAGGGTTGCCGCGCCCAATGGCGGCGGGGCATCAGCTTTGGGCCGTCAAGCCGGGTATAGGGGGCGGCGAGGGACATGGGCTAGCGGCCGTTCCTGTCAGGCGCTGCATGTTCACGTGCTTCCGCAATGGCCCGCGCTTTGCCGATTTCCCGGCCGCGCAAGGCGATATTCTCGGCCATCCGGGTGCTGCCGTCTGCTCGGCCCACCATCTGCACCAGACGACTCATTTCGCGGCGGCCATGCATCTCATCATGGGCAGGCCAATGGTCGGTAAGCACGCGTTTCGTGTGGTGGTAACCGATGCGCTCTCCGGCGGCTTTTAATTCGCTTTTGATGTCATCCGGAATTTTCTGCATGGCGGCCTCGTTCGGTTTGAATCCCTGCCTTACCTGCGCTATATGACAGATTAATGACCATTTCATGAGTGTTTGATGACAGCGACCCCCACCGTCGGTTCCTATTTGTTCGATGCCGTCGCGGCGCAGGGCGTCAGCCATGTGTTCGGCATCCCCGGCGATTTCGCCCTGCCCACCTTCCGCTGGCTGCAGCAATCGGGCTTAGAGATCATCACCATGACGCACGAGCCCTCCGTCGGGTTCGCTGCCGATGCGTATGGTCGTGTGGCGGGCCTGGGCGTGGCACTGGTCACCTATTCGGTCGGCGCACTTAACATGCTCAATGCCGTGGCCTGCGCCTATGCCGAAAAATCGCCGCTGCTGGTGATTTCCGGCGGCCCCTCGCCTTCCGACCGCAAGGCCGACGGGCTGCTGCACCATAAGGTACGCACCTTCGACACCCAGCGCCGCATTTTCGAGGAAGTCACCTGCGCCACCGCCGTGCTGAGCGACCCGGAAACCGCGCCAGCCGAGATCCAGCGTGTGATCGCCGCCGTGCGCGAGCATTGCCGCCCGGGCTATATCGAAGTGCCGTATGATGTGGTCGATATGCCGGTGAAAATTCCCACCCTCAAAAACACGCCGCTCGCCATCTCCGATCCCGAGAACCTCACCGCTATGCTGGAGGATGCGGTCGCGCTCATCAATAGCGCCGCCCAACCCGTGATCATTGCCGATATTGAATTGCACCGCCACGGGCTGACCACGCTGGCACTCGCCATCGCCGAGAAATTCAACATCCCCATCGCCTCCACGCTGCTTTCTAAATCGATCATCTCGGAAACCCATCCGCTGTTCATCGGCGTCTATTCCGGTTCGCTATCGGACGAGGCAACCCAGCGCTATGTCGAGGAATCCGACGCGCTGCTGATGCTCGGCGCCTTCATGACCGATGTATTCCTCGGCATGTATACGGCCAAGCTCAACCGCAAAAACACCCTGCTGCTCACTACCGAGAAAGCCCGCATCGGCTACCGCAGCTATGAGCAGGTCGTGTTTAAGGAGTTTCTCGAGCGGCTGATCGCCGAACCCATCACGCCCAAACAGCCGGGCAACCTGCCCGCGCCCGCCCCCGCGCCCCAGCCGCTGCAGGCCGCAGAGCGCAACGACGCGCTCACCGTGGCACAGTTCTTCCGCGTGTTGGGGCTGCATGTGGGCGAAAACGCCACCATCGTATCGGACACCGGCGATGCCTTGCTCGGCGCCATGCAATTGCGCACGCGCAACCCCAGCAACTTCCTGTCCGACGCCTATTACCTCAGCATGGGCTTCGCTGTACCGGCCGCCATCGGCGCCATGGCCGCGCAACCGCATAACCGGGTGTTTGCCATTGTCGGCGACGGCGCCTTCCAAATGACGGGCATGGAGCTTTCCACCATCGCCAAATACGGCATGGCGCCCATCGTGTTCGTGCTGAATAACGACGGGTACGGCACGCAGCGCCATATTCTCGACGGACCGTTCAACAATATCCATATGTGGGACTACACCAAAATGACCGCGTTGCTCGGCTATGGTGAATCGGTGCGCGTCACCACGCTGGGCCAGCTGGAAGATGCCATCACCGCCGCGGTGGCCAGCGACACCCTGCACCTCATTGAAGTCATCATCCCGCGTGACGATTGCTCGCCCTCCCTGAAACGTATGGCCGAGGAGCTGGGCAAGCTGCGCGACCGCGAAAAACGCGGCGGCTAGGCCGCCTTATATACGCAGTGCGTTTTTCTTGCGTCACAAGTGGCTGAAAAGGCTGATTTCCGCGCTTTCTGTGCGATTTTTTATTCGTCACCTCCAAATCTTGTGGTATGTTGCACTGCATTCATACCACGGCTGGATCACATGGCCGGTTAACGGTTTGTTCAGCTTTCGCGCGTATGCTGAACAAAGATAAGAAACCACCACGTACAGGATGATATGATCGCTTTTGAAAATACCGGGCTTTATTCCTTCAAAGAAATGCAGAATGCTGGCCTCGCCCCGCTGCGCATGATGGCGCATGCCGCCAAGCAAATGTTCTCGCACCCGCTGCACCCGCTTTCCTATACGGGGCTGGGCCGCCATATGGCCGCCGGGGCGGAGCTGGTGGAGCGGATTACCCAGAGCTACCCGAAACCGGAATTCCGCCTTGCGTTCACCGAAATCAACGGCAAGCATGTCGCCGTGCGCGACGAGGTGGTGGCCGAGCTGCCCTTCTGTAAACTACGCCATTTCAAGCGCGATAGCGCCGTCAAGCAGGAGAAACTATTGATCGTGGCGCCGATGTCGGGCCACCATGCGACCCTGCTGCGTGGCACGGTGGAAGCCTTGCTGCCGCACCACGAAGTTTATATTACCGACTGGACCGACGGGCGCGACGTGCCGGCCTATAAAGGCGGGTTCGACCTCAATACCTATGTCGATTACCTGATCGAATTTCTCCACATCCTCGGCCCCGGCACGCACACGCTGGGCGTCTGCCAGCCTGCGGTGCCGCTGTTTGCCGCGGTGGCCGTGATGAACGACCTGAAAGACGAGTGTGCGCCGCGCACCATGACCCTGATGGGCGGGCCGGTCGATACTCGCAAAGCACCGACGAAGGTGAATCTGTTCTCGAAAGAACATTCGATCGACTGGTTCGAGCGCAATGTCATCACCCGCGTGCCGATGAATTATCCCGGCTTCATGCGCCGCGTCTATCCCGGGTTTTTGCAGCTGGCGGGCTTCATGAGCATGAACTTCGAACGCCATGTCGGCGAGCATGTGAAACTGTTCAACCATCTGGTCGAAGGCGATGGCGAAAGCGCTGCGGCGCATCGCTCTTTCTACAACGAATATCTCTCGGTGGCCGATCTGCCCGCCGAATTTTACCTGCAGACGATCGAGGAAGTGTTCCACAAGCACTCGCTGCCGGACGGGGAATTCTTCCACCACGATCTGCGCGTCAAGCCCGAGGCAATCACCAGAACCGCCATCCTCGCGGTCGAGGGCGAGCTCGACGATATCTCCGGCCTCGGCCAGAC
>DITH01000045.1:0-3763 GCA_002422745.1 Alphaproteobacteria bacterium UBA6189 | reverse complement strand
TACGGCATCTTCAACGGCCGCAAATACCGTGAACAGGTGCGGCCGGTCATTACCAACTGGATTCAGCACCATTCCTGATGCTATGCTTTCCTTATGGGAAAGCACCGCGCCGCATTTTCACTCGTCGAACTCTCCATCGTGCTGGTCATCCTCGGCCTGCTGGTGGGCGGTATCCTCGCCGGGCGGTCGTTGATCCGCGCCAGTGAGCTGCGGCAGGTGAGTGCCGAGGTCACCAAAACCCGCACCAGCTGGTATGCGTTCCGCGATAAATACTTCGCCCTCCCCGGCGATATGCCCAACGCCATCGCGTTCTGGGGCGCGGCCGATACGTCCGGCACGAATGGCGAATGCGCCAATATCCTCACCAGTGTCGGCACCGGCACCCAGACCTGCAACGGCAGCGGGGACAGTATGGTCAACGGTAACGAGAAATACCGCTTCTGGCAGCATCTGGCGAATGCCGGGTTAGTGCCCGGCGAATATACAGGCATTGCAGGGCCTGACCCGAGTGGATCGGGATTGAACGATGTGCCTGGCAGTAATATACCGCGTGTTCCGAGCTCAACGGAAAGTGCGGGCATGGCCGTTTCGTGGATTACAAAAACCAGCATTGATGCTTCGTTTGGTTTTAGCGCTCCGGCCGGGCACTATTTGTCGATGGGGCGCTGTTGCCACCCATCCAACAAAACCCTCGCCGGACCGATATTCACCGCCGAGGATACCTGGAATATGGATACCAAAATCGACGATGGCATGCCCTATTTCGGTCGGCTCCAAATCCAGAAAGGCTATTTTTCCGGCTGCAGCGTTACTCAAACCGAAGCTGCCGAATACGATCTCGATGCCACGACAGTCGCCTGCAAACCCCTCTTCCGGATCACGCCATGATGCGCCGTGGTTTTTCACTCGTCGAACTCTCCATCGTGCTGGTCATTCTCGGCCTGCTGGTCGGCGGGATTCTCGCCGGGCGGTCGCTGATTCGCGCCTCGGAACTACGGCAGGTTAGCACGGATCTGACCAAAACCCGCACCAGCTGGTATGCGTTCCGTGACAAATACTTCGCTCTCCCCGGCGATATACCCAACGCCACCGCGTTCTGGGGCGCGGCCGATACGTCCGGCACGAATGGCGAATGCGCCGATATCCTCACCAGTGTCGGCACCGGCACCCAGACCTGCAATGGCAGCGGCGACAGTATGGTAAATACCAATGAACGATACCGGGTGTGGCAGCATCTGGCCAATGCCGGGCTTGTTGCGGGTGAATATAGCGGCATCGCCGGGCCGGCACCCGGGCCGCAAGGACATGATGACATCCCAGGCACGAACCTGCCGACGGTTCCAGGGGCGATCAATAAATCCGGCCAATTATTGGTCTGGATTACCAAATCCAGCCATGATGCGTATTATAGTTTTAATTCCCCAGCCGGACATTATGTGATGATGGCGAAATGTTGCCACGGCACCAACAAAAGCCTCTCCAGCCCTATCCTGACCGCGCCGGATACCTGGAATATCGACACCAAGGTCGATGACGGCCAACCGTTCTATGGGCGCCTGCAACCCCAAAAAAGCTATTGGTCGGGCTGCACGACGGCCAATGCCGTTACGGCTGAATACGACCTCGCTGCCACCGCCATTGATTGCAAACCCTTATTCCGGGTCACGCCATGATGCGCCGTGGTTTTTCACTCGTCGAACTCTCCATCGTGCTGGTCATTCTCGGCCTGCTGGTCGGCGGGATTCTGGCCGGGCGGTCGTTGATCCGCGCGAGTGAGCTGCGCGCCGTTGGCACGGAATATCAGCGTTATAAAACCGCGACGCATGCATTCCGCGACAAATATTTCGCCGTTCCCGGCGATTTTGCTCAGGCGACGCGGGTGTGGGGGCGGCTGGTAGCGAATGCGCAATGCGTCACCAACAATTCGGCGGCGGTGAACGCCACGGGCGGCGCGTGCGACGGCAATGGCGATGGCATGATCGATCGTGCCACCAGCAACAGCCGTTCGGGCGAAAATTTTCAGGTCTGGCGGCAATTGGCCCTCGCCGGGCTCATCGAAGGCAGCTATACCGGGATTGCCGGCACCAACGATAACGACGAGCATATTATGGGCGAGAACCATCCGGTCTCGAAGCTTGCGAATGGTGGCTGGGGGGCGGAATATGCCACTGCCAGCGTTGCCTCGCCCCAGAATTATGCCGTGCAATATGGCAATTATTTTATCATTGGCTCGTACAACGAAAACTCTAAACCCAACCGCATGGTCATGCGGCCGGAGGAGGCATGGAATATCGACACCAAACTCGATGACGGACAGCCCGGCTATGGTATCGTCATCGCACGCTACCACAACAACCAGTGTGCCGTGCCGACCGATGGCAATAGTGATGGCGGGGCCGATTTGAACGGTAGTTATAACCTCGCCGACACCAGCATTCTCTGCGCCCTTTATTTCGCACGGCAGTATTAACCGCATTGCCTCTTGACTCGGCGGGGGTCACTCGTTAAACCTCCCGCGTTTGTCCGCTTCCCTAGGAGTCACGATGCCCGCTACGCTGGTAACACCCCCCAACGCCGCGCTTATTCTCGCGGACGGGACGGTGTTTTCGGGCTACGGCATCGGCCGCGAAGGCGCCTCCGCCGGCGAAATCTGCTTCAACACGGCAATGACGGGCTATCAGGAAATCCTTACCGATCCGTCCTATGCCGGACAGGTTATCACCTTCACCTTTCCGCATATCGGCAATGTCGGCGCCAATGACGAGGATGTCGAATCCGAGCGCTCCTTCGTGGCGGGGTGCATTTTGCGCGAAGCGATTACCGAGGCGTCGAATTTCCGTGCCGCCGCCCGGCTCGATGCCTGGCTCGACACGCATGGCATCACCGGCATCACGGGGGTCGATACCCGGGCGCTCACTCGCCATATCCGCCGCCACGGCGCACAGAATTGCGCGGTTGCGTTTAGTCGTCAGCCATCAGTCACCCGTGACCAGCTGTTAAAGCAGGCGAAATTGGCGCTCGATGCCGCGCCGGATATGAATGGGCTGGAGCTGGCGGCGCACGTCACGCGGAAAGACCAAGGTATGTGGAATAAGCAGCGCTGGGAGCTGGGCGAAGGTTATCTGACCCTGAATGCTGAATCCTCATCCCTGAATGCCCCCCATGTCGTCGCCATCGATTATGGCGTGAAAATGAACATCCTGCGCTCGCTGGCGTCGGCCGGGTGCCGCATCACGATTGTGCCTGCCCAGACCCCCGCGAAGGACATTCTGGCCCTCCAGCCCGACGGGGTATTCCTCAGCAACGGGCCGGGTGACCCTGCCGCTACGGCGCGTTACGCTGTGCCGGAAATTCAAGCGCTGGTGGCGGCCGATATTCCCCTCCTCGGCATTTGCCTTGGCCACCAGATGCTGGGGATCGCGCTCGGCGCGAAAACCGAGAAAATGACGCAGGGCCATCGCGGCGCCAACCACCCGGTGCAGGATTTGGAGACGAAGAAGGTGGAAATCACCTCGCAGAATCACGGGTTCTGCATCAGCGATACCAATTTGCCCGATACGCTGCTGGTCACTCACCGTTCGCTGTTCGATCGCACGGTGCAGGGGATTCGCCATAAAACCAAACCGATCTTCTCGGTGCAGGGCCACCCGGAAGCCTCCCCCGGCCCGCATGATTCGTTCTATCTGTTCGAACGGTTTGTGGATGCGATGAATCAGCATAAAAAGAAGGCCGCCGCGTAATGCCTAAACGTACCGACATCAAA
>DITH01000088.1 GCA_002422745.1 Alphaproteobacteria bacterium UBA6189 | reverse complement strand
GGCATCCGCGTCTCGCTGTTCATCGCCGCCGACAAGGAGCAGTTCGACGCCGCCCGGGCGCTTGGCGCTCCCGTCGTCGAGATCCACACCGGCTCCTATTGCGAGGCGTTCGAGGCCGGCCCCGGCGCTTTCGAGTTCGAGCGCATGCGCATCGTCGAGGCGGCCGCCTATGGCGCCTCGATCGGCCTCGAGATCCATGCCGGCCACGGCCTCAGCTACGAGACCGTCAAGCCGATCGCCGCGATCCCGGAAGTCCGCGAGCTCAATATCGGCCATTTCCTGATGGGTGAAGCATTGTTTGTTGGGTTTGACGCCAGCATTAAAGAAATGCGGCGGCGCATGGATGCGGCGCGGCAGGCGAAGCCATGATCATCGGTCTCGGCAGCGACCTGTGCGATATCCGGCGTATCGAGAAATCACTGGCACGGTTTGGTTCCCGCTTCGAGCAGCGCGTATTTGCCGCGGGCGAGCAGGCCCGAGCTGCGCGCCGTAAAGGGGATAGCACGCACAATGGACGGGCCAGCACCTACGCCAAGCGCTTCGCCGCCAAGGAAGCGCTGGGCAAGGCGCTGGGTAGCGGCGTTGGCGCGGGTGGAGGGATTTTCTGGCGCGATATCGAGGTGGTAAATCTGCCGAGCGGCAAGCCCACCATGCAGTTGGCGGGGCAGGCCCGCGCCATGTTGCAGCAATTGACGCCACCGGGACACGAGGCGGTGATTCACCTCACCCTGACCGATGAATACCCGTTGGCGCAAGCCTTTGTGGTGATTGAAGCGTTGCCTGTTCGCTAAGCCTTCGGCAGAGCGCTATTGCATGACGGGCGGTGCGGCCATGAACATACTGCCCAGCACCGTATCGTGTGGCTGCAGCATTTTAGCGGCCACGGTGCCCGCTTTTAGAAAAAGGAATGCTTTCACCGGTTCGCGCGCCATGATGTCCTGTGTCATCTCTGCGAGGGCGACATTGGGCAGGATCTGCAGGATCGTACCGTCCTCAGCCACAAACAGCGCATCGACGGGCGTAAACACCTGTAAGGCCGGTAGCGGCGCGATGGTTGGGGCAGAGAACATGATCATCACGCCGGTCATATCGCTCAGTTCGTTGAGTGTGTGGATATATTCCAGCCGCAGGGCTTCTTCACTGCGCAGCTCGATATCGTAACTGGTGGTAGGACGCAGCAGGGTCGCTTCCCCCTCGCGCGCCAATGCCGGGGCGGGCTCGATCCGAATCTCCGTCCGCTCGAAAATTACCGGAGTTACCTGCGCAACGGCCAGCGCTGGCAAAAGCCAAGCAGCCACGGCCAGGCTAATAAATCTCCATACCTTCCGGTAATTCATAACGCACCTTGTCTCCTACCGCGACACCTTCTTGCATGGCGCGCCCAGCGTCAAGCTCGATTACCGCATTGATGGGCTGGCCACTACGCCGCTGGGCGAGGGAGTGGGGCGCAACGTCGGCTTCGATATGCACCACGCTGCACTCGCGGTCGAGAAACAGCATGTCGAGCGGCAGCGGGGTATGTTTCATCCAGAAGGCATGGTCGCCAATCTCGGGGAATAAAAACAGCATGCCATCCTGCGGGGCGAGGGATGTGCGATGCATCAGTCCCGCGCGGCGTGTCTCGGGCGTGGCGGCGACCTCCAGCCGCAGGGGCACTTCGCCGGTACGAGTAAAGATCACTGCCTCCACGATTTCGCTGGCCGCGGCGGGCAGAGGAAGAAACAGGCAGAGCAGGGCAAGAAGTAGGGTTGGGCGCATTAGCTACATGGGTTAAGGGCTTCGGTGACATCGCGCGCAAGATCGGCGATCGACTCCAACCCCACCGAAAGCCGCACTGTGCCATCGGTTATTCCTAATGCGTTACGTGCGTCGGCGGCAATATTGCTGTGCGTGGTGGTGGCCGGGTGAGTCGCCAGGCTCTTGGCGTCACCCAAATTATTCGAGATGCTCACCACGCGCAAATGATTCAGAAAAGTGAATGCAGCCTGCTTGCCGCCACGTAGGCAAAAGGTAATTAAAGCACCCGGTTGGGCCATTTGTTTCGCCGCCAGTTCGGCTTGTGGAAAACTTGCCAGGCCGGGATAATATACTTGTGCCACGGCCGGATGGGCCTCAATCAGTTCTGCTAATTGCTGTGCATTGGCAATATGCCGCTCCATCCGCATCGGCAGTGTTTCGAGCCCTTTGAGGATCACCCAGGCATTGAACGGGCTGAGGGCCGGGCCGGTATGGCGATGGAAGGGAAGAATTTTCTCCTCCAGCAGTGTTTTTGCACCGAGAATGGCTCCACCCAGCGTGCGGCCTTGCCCGTCGAAATATTTGGTGGTGGAGTACACGACAAGGTCGGCTCCCAGTTCGAGCGGCCGTTGTGAAAGCGGCCCGGCGAACACATTGTCGACAATGACCAGCGCGCCGGCTTTTTTTGCCAGTGCGCAGACATGCGCAATATCGGTCAGCACCAGGGTTGGGTTAGCCGGAGATTCAATAAACACGGCGGCTGTCGGCGTGTTTAAGGCTTTTTCCCAGCCATCGTCATCGACCAGCTGGGTCGTGATGCCAAAGCGCGGTAATAATTCGGTGATGATATAATGGCACGAGCCGAACAAGACGCGGTTGGCCAACACCCGATCGCCCGCTTTCAGCACACCCATCAGCGCAGCGAAGACTGCCGCCATGCCGGAACCCACCGCGATACAGCTTTCCGAGCCTTCGAGCAGGGAAAGCCGGTCTTCGAGCATGGCCAGGGTGGGGTTGCGGTAGCGCGAATAGACAAAGCCCGGCTCCTCGCCGTTGAAGCGCTTCTCGGCGGTCTCGGCATCGTGGTAGCAAAAGCCGGAATTGAGGAAAATCGCTTCCGACACTTCGCCCCATTGCGAGCGCATGGCCCCGCCATGGACCAATTGGGTTTCCAGCCCCTTATCGGCCATTCGTTCGATTGACTCTATGTCTTGCGGTTTGGGCATAAACGCTCTATTTTCTATGCGTTCCGCGCAGGCGGGGACGCTTGTCCAGGCTCAATGATGCGACGAGTGCGATTCCCACCTTCGCGGTTATAACGAGCTATAATTCGCGATTAGGCAGCAAGCAACTTATGTTTGGCAAAAACCCAATCCGCCCCCCGGTCGCCGGTGATGATGGCCAGCTACTGCAAATCGTGGAAATTTTTCCCACATTGCAGGGCGAGGGGCCGTTTACAGGGCATCCTGCCGTATTTGTACGGCTCGGCGGTTGCAACCTGGCCTGTGGTTTTTGCGATACCGAATTCGAAGAGTTTTCCCCCATGCGGGTCGGCGATGTCGTGACGCAGGTCGCGGATTTATCACGCGAGCATCATGAGCGCGTGCGTCGGCTGGTGGTGCTGACCGGCGGCGAGCCCATGCGGCAGAACATCGTGCCACTTTGCGAGCAGTTGCTGGCCCATGGCTTTACGGTGCAGATCGAAACCAACGGCACGCTATGGCGTGCAGTACCTGAAGGGGTGCATATCGTGTGCTCGCCCAAGGCGAGCCAGGGTGTGTATCATAGTCTGCGTTCGGATGTGTTAAGCCGGGTCGATGCGCTGAAATTCATTATCAGCGACACGCAGGACGCTTACCGCGAGGTGGGTGAGGTGGGGCAGCACGGGCGCGACATCGCGGTCTATGTTCAGCCGATGGACGAATACGACGCGGCAAAGAACGCCGCAAACTTGGCGCGTGCCGCCATGCTGGCCCAACGCGACGGGTATTTACTGAGCCTGCAAACCCACAAAATTATGGGGATTCCCTAAGCGGGTGAAGAGCCGCGATCGCGCTCCATTTTTGGGGTCGCGTTCCGCAATAAAGTAGTGGCGGCTATATCACCCATGTTGAATTGTTTTTTCAACGTATCACTCGCTTCTGCCATATCGAGTTGCTTCGCCTTTACCGCGTAAGCCAGTAACTGTGCGGCGATGGCGGTAGCTGCATTGGGAGCGCGGATATCGCCGATAAGTTTTTCTTGGGCAGCTTTCTCGGCTTCCTGCTCTTTCTGTATTTGCGGATCTTTCACATGGCTGATTTGCATCTGCACGGATGGATCTCTGTAGTCACGGATCTGGATGGCTAGAAACGGGGGTTCATAGTCAGTCATAGAATACAGAGTATGCTGACCGGGCGCTAGTTTACTTAAACCATCGGTTCCAAAGATTTTGTCGATCCAGCCGAACGTGCCCTGATCGTAAATGGAAGGTTCGCCCTTGTCGGGCTGCGGATATAGCTCCAAAATAAAATTCCCCGCGACCGGATTTTCCGGGTGCTCGTCCAAATTGATATATTTTAGCTTGGCTAATTTCATCGCTATACTCCCATGAATAGGGCCCATCATAATGAACAAAATATATCCATGGATGAAGTTTGCGTGACATTTAGGTGAGTCGCCCCTACGAAAAAGGCTATGAAAAAAGCAGTACTTCTACTTTCAGGCGGCCTTGATTCCGCCACCACCATGGCCATGGCCAAGGCCGATGGCTATGCCATTTATGCCCTTTCGTGCCGGTATGGCCAGCGCCACGCGCGCGAACTGGAAGCGGCCCGCGAAGTGGCCGACGCGCTCGGCGCGCATGACCATAAAATCGCGGATATCGATTTACGCCTGTTCGGCGGCTCGGCCCTCACCGACGATATTGCCGTGCCGAAAGACCGCTCGGATGCGGAGATCAGTCATGGTATCCCCATCACCTATGTGCCGGCGCGCAATACGATTTTTCTGTCGTTTGCGTTGGCCTGGGCCGAAGTGCTGAAGGCGTACGATATTTTTATCGGCGTGAACGCG
>DITH01000072.1 GCA_002422745.1 Alphaproteobacteria bacterium UBA6189 | reverse complement strand
TTCACCACGAACGACCAGATGAGGTCATTGGCGCGCAAGAGGTTGAAGGTGTTGGCCATGTCCGACGCGTCGAGATAGCCGATCTCGGTCATGCGATCTTCCAGCGCGTCGAGCTGGGCTTCGTCGATAAACACGCTGATATCGCCCGCCTCGGTGAAATCGACCAGCGTGGTCAGGTAGCTGGCGCTGGCGATACGATCGCTCTGACCGAGCGCCCGCAGGTAGGCGAGGGTGATCGCGGTGAGTGTGCCACCGAGGCAATAGCCGATCATCGCGGTTTTTTTGGATTTGGTAATCGATTCGATCACATCGAGTGCGGCCAGCGGCCCCTCTCGCAGGTAATCGCCGAAATGTTTGCGGGCTAAATTGATATCCGGGTTCACCCAGCTTACGACAAACACGGTGTAGCCCTGCTCAGTCATCCAGCGGATGAAGGAATTTTCTGCCTTCAGGTCGAGAATATAATATTTATTGATCCAGGCGGGCACCAGCAGCAGTGGCACCTGATGCACCTTTTCGGTTGTCGCCTCGAATTGGATCAGTTGCATCAACTCGTTTTCGAACACCACGGCGCCGGGGGTGCTGGCGATGTCTTTGCCAAACTGGAAGGCTGATTCGTCGGTCATGGAAATGCGCAGCTTGCCTTCGCCTTTTTCTACATCGGCGAGCAACTGCTTCAAGCCCTTCACCAGGTTTTCGCCGTTCGATTCCAGCGTCACCCGCATCACTTCCGGGTTGGTGAGCAGGAAGTTGCTGGGCGCTACCGCATCGATAAACTGGCGGGTGAAAAACTGCAATTTGCGCAGGGTATGTGGATCAAGCCCTTTCACATTATCGACCGCATCCTGCAGCCAGCGTGCATTGAGCAAATAACCCTGCTTAATGTAATCATACACCACGCTTTTATCCCAGGCTTCATCCTTGAAGCGGCGATCTTTCGGCGAGGCTTCGACCACGTCGCGATCGCTTTTGCCAAGCAGTTTTTGCGTCATCATGCCGCATAATTCCATATGGTCGCGCATAAGCCCCAGCTGGGTTTCGGCCATATGCACCGGGTCGAAGCTGATATGGCGCGCCGCATGCAGCATCGACTCGGCAAAGCTCAACGGGTCGGTCTGGCCGAACGATACCGGGTGCTGCATGTGATGGGCGGCCATGGTCTGGCTGACACGCTGCCACAAATCGGCCGCCTGCGCCATGTTATGGGCAAACACCTGCGGATCGTTCCCCGCCGGTGCGGCGATATCGGCCAGGTCCGGGTGGGGGGTGGGCTGCTTCTTGGGGGCGGCGGCAGGCTTTTTCTTCTTTGCCGCACCGCGCCGCGGCGTGGCGGCGGGTTTTTTACTGCGGCTGGAAGAACGTGGGCTCATGCCGTCTGTATAGCAAGTTAAAGGGGCGTTGCAACCGGTGGTTTTTGCGCTTGAGGGTAACCGCGCGGTAACGCTTGCCAAACCGGAAAGCAGGCTTTAGCGTGCCGGGAAATAACAACAAAAACCATCGGCATCATGCATCCTTTATCTGTATTTTCCGTCCGAATTTCCCGTATCGCCGCCCCCCTCACGCTGGCGGTGCTGTTTTTGCCTGCCTGCTCGCTGCTGATTCCCGAGAATCCGAGTGCGCCGCGCTACAATTCGGTGCTTGGGCCGCCCCGCGCGCCGCAGCTTAACCCCGATCGCGGCCCCGGCCCGCAAAGCCAGGCCCCTGCGCCGATGCGGATAACGGAAACCACGGCGATGAATTTTCCGCCGGTCGATGCGCAAACGCAAAGCCGCGCCCAGGAAATTATGGCAAGCGACGTGCCGCCCCCCGCGGCGCTACCTGTCTCTGATCAGGCCCCTCTGGCCCGCCGCATGCCGGAAGAAAACATGACCGTGGCGCAAAGCAGCTACCCGGATCTGCACAGCATTCCGCCCACACCGCCCGCTGGGGAGGAGGAACGCTTGTCACGCATCCGCGCTCAGCTGGAAGCAGATCGTATGGCTGCCGGCGCGGCGAAAAATAAGCTGGCCGCCGATGCGGCAGCCGAGCCTTCGTTGCTGAACGAGATGCCATCGATACAGGCGATTCCGCCGGTGAACCGTACGCCCATGCCTGCCGCCCCGATGCCGCAATCGCAGGCCCCTGCCATGAGCGCCCCGGCGACCACCGCGAGCAACACGAGCTATATCGCGCTGCCGCCGCCTCTACCCCCCATGGGCCAAAGTCCGATGGCGCCGGCACCGGTGAGTGTCGCGGCCGCGCCCACGTTGCAATCGGCCCCGCTCGAGCCGATTATGCTGCGCCCGCCCAGCGGCGCGAATGAAGCGGCGATTGCCGCTACGCCAGCCTTTGCGCCAACGCCTGCTCCGGCCACTACCGCGCCGGTAGCGATGGCCCCGGCCATGGCGGGCGGTTTCAACCCGATGGCGGGCAGTGCGCCGATCAACCTGCGCGCACCGACCAGCTTTGCCGGCGGCACGGAGTACCTGCCGAATTCGCGCTACAGCACTCGCCGCAACTAGCGAAATCCGTAGCCCACGGCATCACGGCAATTGACAGCCGCATTGCAGCATCTACAACGAAAACGCATGGAAGATTTTTACCGCATTAAACGCCTGCCCCCGTATGTGTTCGCCGAGGTGAACAAACTGAAAGCGCGCCTGCGCGCGGAAGGGCGCGATATTATCGATCTCGGCATGGGCAATCCCG
>DITH01000060.1:14521-14665 GCA_002422745.1 Alphaproteobacteria bacterium UBA6189 | reverse complement strand
CAGCATTCATCACCTTGTTCCAGGCCTGAATGAAATCCTCGATAAACTGGCGCTTTCCGTCTTGGGAGGCATACACCTCCGCGATCGCCCGCAGCTCGGAGTTTGAGCCGAAAACCAGATCGACCGGGGTGGCCGTCCATTTCT
>DITH01000060.1:1863-14411 GCA_002422745.1 Alphaproteobacteria bacterium UBA6189 | reverse complement strand
TGCCGCCCACCAGCGCGGTCATTTCCGGCACGCTGAGATCGAGCAGATCCGCTTTGTCGACCAGCATTTCGGCCGGCGGCATATAGCTGGCGTCGCTGTAGTAGTTACGGAACCCGTCGGCCATCGGCTCGAGCACGGCGAAGGCTTCGATATCGGTCTGCTGCTGGCTGGCATCGACCCGCCCGGGCACAACCGGCACCGTAACGTCGATCCCGGCATCCTGGGCGGCTTTTTCAATGGCTGCCGCCCCGCCGATCACGACCAGATCAGCCAGCGATACCCGGCTACGCCGCCAGCGCGCATCATTGAAATCGGCCTGGATGTTTTCCAGCGTGCTAAGCACCCGGGCGAGCTCCGCCGGGTCGTTCACCGGCCAGTTGCGCTGGGGCTCTAACCGCACCCGTCCGCCATTTGCCCCGCCGCGCATGTCGCTGGCACGGAAGCTCGAAGCCGCCGCCCAGGCCGTCCGCACAAGCTCGGGCACGGTGAGGCCGGAGGCGANNCCTTCTGCGGGGCGAGGCGGATGCGGGCGCCATTGGCGCCGCCGCGCATGTCCGAACCGCGGAAAGTCGAGGCCGAGGCCCAGGCGGTAGTGACCAGTTCCGACACGGTGAGGCCGGTGGCGAGGATCTTCGCCTTCAGCGCCGCGATATCGGCCTCGTCGACCACCGGATGGTCGAGCGCCGGGATGGGGTCCTGCCAGATCAGGTCTTCCGCCGGCACTTCGGGACCGAGATAGCGGGCTTTTGGGCCCATATCGCGGTGGGTCAGCTTGAACCATGCCTGAGCGAAGGCCTGTTCGAAGGCTTGCGGGTCTTTATGGAAACGCTCGGCAATGGCGCGGAATGCGGGGTCTTCCTTCAGCGCGAGATCGGTCGTGAACATGATGGGGGCGTGGAATTTACCCTCAATATGCGCATCGGGCACCATTTGGGCGGCGGAAGCGTCGGTCGGCACCCATTGCACGGCACCGGCCGGGCTTTTCGATTGTTTCCAGTCGAAGGCAAACAGGTTGGTGAGGTACTGGTGCGTCCATTGCGCCGGGGCCGAAGTCCAAGCCCCTTCCAGCCCGCTGGTGAAGGTATGCTCGGCATTGCCTTTGCCGCAGCGGTTCGACCAGCCGAACCCTTGCGCCTCGGTGCCGGCCGCTGCCGGTTCGGCCCCGATGCATTCTTTGTGATCGACCGCGCCATGCGCCTTGCCGAACGTGTGGCCGCCGGCAATCAGCGCCACGATTTCCTCGTCGTTCATCGCCATACGGCCGAACGATTCGCGGATGTCATGCGCCGCCGAAACCGGATCGTGATTGCTGTTGGGGCCTTCGGGATTCACGTAAATCAGCCCCATCTGCACCGCAGCGAGCGGCCCTTTCAGCTTGCCTTCTTTGTCACGGCGCTGGGCGTCGAGGAATTTCTTCTCCGAACCCCAATACACCAGATCGGGCTCCCAATCATCGGCACGCCCCCCGGCAAAGCCAAGGGTCTTAAAGCCCATATTCTCCATCGCCACATTGCCGGTCAGCACCATCAGATCGGCCCAGGAAATCTGCCGGCCATATTTCTGCTTCACCGGCCAGAGCAGGCGGCGCGCTTTATCGAGGCTGGCGTTATCGGGCCAGCTGTTTTGTGGGTCGAACCGCTGCTGGCCGCCTCCCGCACCGCCACGCCCGTCGATCGTGCGGTAAGTGCCGGCGCTATGCCATGCCATGCGAATGAAAAACGGCCCGTAATTGCCGTAATCGGCCGGCCACCAGGGTTGCGAGGTGGTAAGCAGCGCGTTGATATCCTTCTTTACGGCGGCGAGGTCGAGCTTTTTAAACTCCTCGGCATAATTGAAATCATCATACGGGTTGGCGCTTGCGTCATGGTCGCGCAGAGCGCTGAGATCGAGCTGTTCGGGCCACCAGAAACTGTTCGGCAATGGCTGGCCCATGCCGGGTGCAGCCAGCGCAGGCGCGGCGGCGCAGGCGAGAAAACCGGCCAGCGCCGTGCCCATCAGCAGGCGGCGGGCGGGGGTGAGGCAGGAGCGGGGAGGAAGGGCGGTCGGTCGCATGCGGATCTCTTTCTTGTAAGGGGCCATTAAAAATGCATCAAGACACCCATGGTTGTAGTCGCATCTTACCCATTGAGCAAAATTGATTATAGGCATTGTTTTAATTGATAGCATCAATTGATCGTGATGTCTGTGCCGAACTGCCACTGCCGCCAACAACAAGGGCCGCCCGTTGCGGGGCGACCCTTGCCGTGTGTGTAAGTAGGAAAAGGTTAGTGGTTGTCGATACGCTCGCCGTGCTGCGCGGCATCGAGGCCCGCCTGCTCTTCGGCATCGCTCACGCGGATCGGCATGATGAGGCCCACGATCTTGAGGATGATCACGGTGAGCACCATGCTGTAAACCGCGACGATGGCTGCCGCCGTTGCCTGCGTGGCAAGCAGGCTATCGCCGCCGTTGAGCAAGCCGTTGGCACCGCCCACCGCTGCATCGCCAAACACGCCCACTGCCAGCACGCCGATGAGGCCGCCCACACCGTGGCACGCGAACACATCGAGCGAATCATCGACCGCGTAACGGCCTTTCACGATGCGCGCCACACTGTTGCAGATGAACCCTGCGAGCAGGCCGATGATGATGGCGGATTCCGCCGTCACATAGCCCGCCGCCGGGGTGATGGAAATGAGGCCAGCGACCACGGCGATGCACGCGCCGATCAGCGTCGGCTTGCCATCTTTCATGTGGTCGACCAGCACCCACATCACCATGGCAGCGGCCGAGGCGAGGAAGGTGTTGGTGAAGGCCTGGACTGCCTGGCCGTTGGCGGCCAGCGCTGAGCCGGCATTAAAGCCGAACCAGCCGAACCAGAGCAACGTGGTGCCAAGCAGGATCATGCCGATATTGTAGGGCTTGGCAGCGCTGCCGAAATCACGGCGCTTGCCGATGACGATGGCGGCGGCAAGGGCCGAGAAGCCCGCCGTCATATGCACCACGAGGCCACCCGCGAAATCCTGCACACCCATGGTGGCGAGGAAGCCGCCGGCCGTCCATACCCAATGCGTGACCGGCGAATACACCGCCAGCGACCAGAGCACGAGAATGAGCAGCCATGCCTGAAAGCGCACGCGTTCGGCGAACGCCCCGGTGATGAGCGCGGGGGTGATGATGGCGAACATCATCTGGAACATCATGAACAGCATGGGGGGAATCGTGGCGGTGCCTTCCGGCTCCATTCCGACACCACGCAGCATGTAATGCGTGGTATCGCCGATATAAGCATCACCGCCGCCGAAGGCGAGGCTGTAGCCGATAACGGCCCAGACCAGACCGATCACGCCCATGGCGAGGAAGCTTTGCGATAAGGTGGTGACGACGTTTTTTGTGCGCACCATGCCCGCGTAGAAGAAGGCAAGGCCGGGGGTCATGATTAGCACCATGGCGGTGGCGACCATTACCCAGGTCGTATCGGCGCCGTTGATGGCCGCCAGCGCCGGAACCGGCAACAGCGACGCCAGCATGGCGGCTAAGAATTTCTTGGAAGGCAACATCGACGGACTCCTTGTAAAATTGAACCTGCAC
Source organism: Alphaproteobacteria bacterium UBA6189 (assembly GCA_002422745.1). Lineage (GTDB taxonomy): Bacteria > Pseudomonadota > Alphaproteobacteria > Rickettsiales > UBA3002 > QFOX01. The sequence continues at coordinate 10,841 of DITH01000060.1, read as the reverse complement.
CGCGAACGCTACCCGCCGCGCGCCACGGAGTAATGCTGCATAGCCGAAAAACATAGGGGCCATCGCATCTATTGCACTGCGCTGTGGCCGCCATGCATCTACTTGCCGGGGAAGGATAATTTCCGCTAGAGGGAATAACAGGTGGTTCCGTAGCTCAGCTGGACAGAGCAAGCGTTTCCTAAACGCTGGGTCGGAGGTTCGAGTCCTCTCGGGACCACCATAACTTACAAGACACCCTCCAACCCCGCCCAGCCTCGCTCCCAGCCCCAGCCGTGGGGAGTTCGATTTCCGCGATGGTGCGGTGTGACTATAGAGGACTGGATTTGCCTATTTTTGTTTAAAATTGGCTGCACTCAGTAAGTTCGATTAGCGAAATAGCCAGCGCCAATATTTCTACCAGCGCTGGCTAGTTTCATTAAGCATATTGGCGATCAACACTGATGACTTCACCAGTGATGTTCAGAAGTGTGTATCCCACATGACCAGCAATGCGCTTCAGGTTTATGGTCACCATAATGTCGACAGACGGGAAATTGAGATCGACAGGCCCATAATACCTATTTGTTGTCGTTATAATTATACCATCCTTCGTATTCTCGATGCGTGGTTTAAACTCAAAAATAGGGTTACTAAAAATCTGACGAGCATTTTTATACCGTCCAAAATGCTCTGGTATCAAGAAGTCCCCATGATTTTGCAGATACTCACCAGAAAGTGTTTCTGCTAAGTGTGCAAACGAAGCAAAAGGTCTGCCTTTGAGAACCACCCCTATTGTGTCTACCAATGCGTCTGCCAATACATATGTATCAGGCAGGTTGGTGGGTAAGTCCTCTAGGCATTCACGTCGCTCATCAATGAATGCTGTAGGCGTCAGCACATAGATATTGGCATGATTGAGGTTATTCATCGGGCAAAGGCGGTCTGTATCCATTGCTGCTTTAGATTTGTAGCCAAATAGTGCAGCAACAATCTCATGCGCATGAGATGCCTTAAGCTTTATACCCTGATTTTCAGAAAAAACGCGCAGGGCGTCCGCGCAACGTTTGTTAAGAGTATTCATAAGTAACTTCCTTTTAAACGGCTGGGCTTTTTAGTCGTCGTGAGCGTTTAAATACGACCATGCCAGCGGTTTAAAAAAAGTTACCTGAGCATGTTCATAAACAAGCTGCCGTCTTTTCGGTCACTCACAACCGGGGCAATCGACTCCTGCAAGTACATATAGCAGGAACATGTAAAATATCAAGCCACCATAACGGAATCGAACAACTTGCTGGCACGTTGTATTGCTTCGATAAGTTTGTCCGAACAGTTCGCATCCAATACGCTACCAATCACCACTGTATTGCCTTTCACGAATGTCATGAAATTGTCACGGGCGAATAGGCCATGTCCGATCTATGGCTAAGCTTTAACCCGGAGCATGACGATGACCCCCATTCCCGAACTGATCGAATTTATTCAGATCGCCCATGCCGGGCAGGTCGATAAGGGTGCGCAGGCACCGTACTGGCAACATCCGGTCGCGGTGTGTAACACCCTCCCGCCCTTTGCCTCGCCGGCGTTACGCGAGGCGGCCCTGCTGCACGATGCGATCGAAGATACGGCCTTCAAGCGTGACGGTGACCGGCTGGTGTTCGACGCCGAGAAGTTCGCTGCGCTCAGCCCGCAGATGCAACAGGCCCAACGCCCGGCGGAAATCGCCGCGGCCAAAAAACGGGGCGAAGCCCTCCCGGAGCAAACGCCACCCGTGGTCGAAGCGCCGCCACTCAGCCCGATGACGCTCGACATCGTCGAGGGTGTGACCAATGAAGAGGTGCCACTGCCGCCCGGCCTGACGCGGGAGGAGCAGGGCAAGCTCGTGCTCGCCCATTATCAGGATCATATCGTCGAGCTGGCCCATGCCCGCCCGGGCGAGCCGGACGCGCTGGAACTGGCGGAAAATCGCGTGCTGCTAAAATTCACCGACATGTCGCAGAATGTCGATAAACAACGGCTATCGGCCATCACCGACCTCGATACACTGACCTGGTTTGCCGAAAAATACGAGCGGCCCTTTAATGCGCTGCTGGAGCGCGCCAAGGAAATTGCCGCGAAGCACGGTTATGCGCTTGATGCCGACACGGTGCTGGAGGAAGACGGGAAAGGTAATAAACGGTTCTATTTAGCCGCACCGCCCGTCTGGCGTCCGCTGGAGAAAGAAGCGGGCCGCCATGACGGTCAACTCTGGGCTGAAGCGCTGGGCAATCGCCAGCCCCGCGAGCGCTAGCCTACTCGCTTAAGCTTTCCGGCACGCCATCGGGGTAAAGGGCGGCAATAGCTTGCTGAATATACGCCACGCGGTCGGCAGCGTTAGGGTGAGTGGTGAAATAGGCCACGTCCGCCCCGGCGTAATAGGCATTGGCCAGCACACGCAGCACACCGAGCATGGCGTTCGGGTCGTACCCCGCCATACTCATGATGCGCAGCGCCTCAGTATCGGCGGCGCGCTCATCAGCGGTGCTGTAGGTGAGGTTCACCACTTCGCTGACCAGCGCATCGATCGGCGCGCCTTCCTGCGCGTCTTCCCCCGCCACCAGCACAGCGGTTAGCCCCTCGGCCTTCAGCTGCTTGGCGGCGTGACGGCCGGTGACATGGGCAATCTGGTGCGCCAGCACGGCGGCGAGCTGCCCTTCGGTCTGCATGCGGTTAAACAGCGCGGTGGTGATGAAAATCTGCCCGCCGGGCAGGGCGTAGGCATCGATGCGGTTCGGCTCGGCCAGGAGGCGGAAGGTGAAGCGCCACCCAGCCTTATCGGCGGCGCTGCTGGTCACCAGATGCTGGCCGACGCGCTGCAGGGTTTGCTGCTGTTCGCTATTGGCGCTCAGGTCGCCATAGCGCGCCACCAGCGCCGGCACGGCCTTGAGCCCCAGCGTGATTTCCTGCGATTGGGTGAGGGTGGGGATCGCGGGCGTGCGGTCGCGCTCGCTGCGCAGCCCCATCGCCATCAGCAGAATCAGCACCAGCACGATGGCCCCGGCGAGGGCGAGCGAGCGGCGATTGCGTAGCGAACTATAGCGAACAAATGGCATAATGGCCCCTCCTATAGGCGGATTGAATCGATTCGTCTACCGGTTGCATTGCGTCTTGCGTCAAACGCCCATTCGGTTTACGCCCAAGGCGAAAACTGATGAGGCGCTGCATGAGCAAAATCCGCGTAACGACACCGGTTGTCGAACTCGATGGCGACGAGATGACCCGCATCATCTGGGCGATGATCAAGGATAAGCTGATCCTGCCTTACCTTGAGATCGACCTGAACTATTTCGACCTGTCGATCGAGAGCCGCGACGCGACCGACGACCAGATCACCATCGATGCCGCGAAGGCCATCAAGCAATACGGCGTCGGCATCAAATGCGCCACCATCACCCCCGACGAAGCGCGGGTGAAGGAATTCGGCCTCAAGCAAATGTGGAAATCGCCCAATGGCACCATCCGCAACATTCTCGATGGCACGATTTTCCGCGCCCCCATCATCTGCAAAAACATCCCGCGCTACGTGCCGGGCTGGCAGCAACCGATTATCGTTGGCCGCCATGCGTTCGGCGACCAGTACCGCGCCACCGACATGATTATCGACCGGCCGGGCAGGCTCACCATGAGCTTCACGCCCGACGATGGCTCGGCCCCCGTGGAGCACGAAGTCTACCACTTCAAATCGGCCGGGGTGGCGCTGTCGATGTATAACCTCAACAGCTCGATCGAGGGGTTTGCCCGCGCCTGCTTTAATTATGCGCTGACCGTCGGCTTTCCGGTATACTTAAGCACCAAGAACACCATCCTGAAAAAATACGATGGCGATTTCAAACATATCTTCCAGCGCGTGTTCGATAGTGAATTCAAAGAGAAATTCGCCACCTCCGGCCTGCATTACGAGCACCGGCTGATCGACGACCTCGTGGCCTACGCCATCAAGTCGGAAGGCGGGTTTGTGTGGGCCTGCAAAAACTACGACGGCGACGTGCAATCCGATGTGGTGGCGCAGGGATTCGGCAGCCTCGGGCTGATGACCAGCATCCTGCTGACGCCGGATGGCAAAACAGTCGAGACCGAAGCCGCCCACGGCACGGTGACTCGACACTATAGAGAACATCAGGCAGGACGTCCCACGTCCACCAACCCGATCGCCAGCATCTTCGCCTGGACGCAGGGGCTAAGCTACCGTGCCAAGTTCGACGGCAATGCCGAGCTGGCGGCCTTCGCCGAGCGGCTGGAGCGCGCCGTAATCGCCACGGTGGAAGAAGGGCGCATGACCAAAGACCTCGCCCTGCTCGTCGGCCCGCAGCAAAAGCACCTCACCACCGGCGAATTCATCGACGCGGTGGCGGCGAAGCTCGCGGCTTAGCGCGCTTTATTTCATGAAACTGTCATACGCAGCAGCTGACGCAAGCGCTAAGCTATCGCGTCTATGAGCATGCATGCGACATCCGGCTGGGGCTGGCCGATTGTGAACGCGGCGCAGCATTACGCGGCGCAGCTGGACCGTTATATCCATCACCATACCGCGATGGAAGGGCTGGTGCTGGCGCTCGAGAATCCCCATCTGGAATGGCGCGACGACCCGGCCCATGGACGCATGGCCGAAGCCAGCTTTACCGATGCGTTCGGGGTGGAGCGCGACCTGGTGATTCTCGCCCGCCCGGCGGCGGATGCAAAACAATGTTTCGAAGTGGTGCTGAGCGAGCGCGGCAATGCCCAGGACCAGACCTTCGCCCACGAGCGCACCTGGGAAGCCAAACCGCGCGCCGTCATTGGGCGCGAGGGCGAGCATTTCACCCTGCAGCAGGAACGCCCGGCGGGCAACCAGCCGCCCGCGCCGCTGCCCTATTGTCTGCGCTCCGACGCGCTGATGCGCGACATCCAGATGCGGGCGCTCGACCATTACCGCGCCAATATGGAACGGGTTGCGGGCGGCGGGTTGGCGGTGATCGCCACCGGCACCGGCAAAAGCTTCGCCATCGGCCATGCGCTCAACGCCAACGGCGCCGAGGGCGTGATCGTGACCGCCAATGCCACGCTGGCCCAGCAACTGGCCGATGATTGCAAAAAATGCGGCATTGCCGAATCCCGCCTGCGGAGCGGAGCGGCAGCCGACGCACTGCTAAAAACCCCGGAGGCGATTGGCGATCGCAGCAACCACCCGGTGCTGATTCTCACCTTCGATCAGCTGCCCAAATTTTTGCCGCATCTGCACGGCCAACTCGTCTGTATCGACGAACCGCACGAGCTGGAACGCCGCGAGGATGGGTTGGCCATGCTGGAGCGTTTGTGCGACCAGAATCCCAATTTCTTCGCCCTTACCGCCACCCCGACGGAAGAACTCACGCAGCGGCTCGGCGCGTCGATTTACGAATGTAACCTCTATAAAGCAGTGAAGGAAAAACGCTTCCGCGGCTTGCATGTGCGTACCGACCAGATCAGCGCCCATCCGCAGGATCAGGCGAAGCTCGGTGAATGGCCAAAAGGCGCGCAGAGCTGGAACGTGCGGCATGCCCATGAAAATGCGATGAACCGCAAGGCCGAGCCCGAATTCATTTACAAAGCCCTGCTCGGTTATTTCGGCAGCGACGAATATATCGCGCCGCATGAGCGCGGTTACACCGCCCCGTCGGCCGATCATGCGCCCGTGCAAGCGGTCGCCCGTAACCGGGTGCGCTTTGCCGGGCGTAAAAATATTGCCTTTACGGTACAGCCCGAACTGGCCGAGAACCTGGCGCGCGCCTATCAGCAATTGTTCGATGAGGGGCGGGTGACAGTCGGCGGCAAAGACACGACCGACATGCTGTGCGCGCAGGTGACACAAGCGCGTAACGACGCCGCCATCGCCGCCCTGCAAACCATGCAGGAACGGATGCACCAGCCGATCGATGCTGACACGGCCCGCGCCCGCTGTGAAGCTGCCGGACTACTGAGCAACCCGCTCAGCGGCGCCGATTTGCAGCGCGAAGCGCAGGAGGCGTTAAAGCAGCAGCTCTGCAACAGCATCAATCGCGAATACCTCGCCTATGCGCTGGGCAATACGCCGGGCATGACCCGCCAGGCGCTGTTGCAAAACCATTTGCCGCTGAGCGATCGCCAACGGCTCGACAGCCTGCGCGACACCGGCAAGCTGGAACATGATTTCACCTTCGAGATCGAGCGGCGCGGTGGCAGCCGCGAGCTGGCCCGCCAACTCTGGCTGAAGGTGAAAGACCGCGAGTTGCTGGCGTTAAGGCCGGAGGATATCGACCTCACCGACTTCCCCGAGGCACGCTACACGCAAACCATCACCAACCATACGGCGGCCCCCGACCAGCGCATGATGGCGATGAAGCAGCAGCTCGATCGCGGCCTGGTGGTGCATACCATCAACAATCACCAGTTTGAAAGCGGGCTCAACGATCCCGATATCTACATGACCCAGCGGCTGATCGAGAATGTCGGCCCTTATGTGGTGCGCGCCACGCAGATCGCCGGACGCCCCTTGCGCGCCAATGACGGCATCGCGCTGGTGCAGGACATTGTCGGCCCCACCCTGAAGACGAACGGGACGCCGGGCAAGGATTCGCCCTTCCTCACCGGGCGCGACGTGTTCGCCAGCGACTACGCCAGCCGCGCCTGCGATTTCGAGGCCGAATTCGCCCGCGCCCATGCGGCCAATCCGCGCTACAAACCGGCCGCGGCGCAAGGTCTCGAGCGCATGCCTGTCCCCATTTCCGCGCGCACGGTTTAGCTGCACTGCATCCATTGCATTGCACAGCAATGCTGCGCCGCAGCTAGCAATTATGCGGACTTTTCATCCAAATTTTGCTATAAGTGAATATAAGGATTGTCGCTGCTGTCCGGGTCATTTTTCGGGCAGGGGTGATGAGGCAAGGCGATGTGAGGCCAAGCCTCCGCGGTGAGAATCTCGCGAACGATACAGGGCTCCTGTTGGGCATGTATCAGCCAATGATGGTCCTTGCTAACGAAGGTGGTTACCTGATGAAGATGATTCATGTCTTAACGTTGTTTTTGGTAGTGTTTGGTGGTCTGCATTTTGCGCTCACCGGCTTCGGCGTCGATCTGATCGGCACGGTGTTCGGTACCGCCACCAACCTGACGATCCTGTATATCGTGATGGGTGTTTCGACCCTCTATCACGTTGTGCCGATGCTTAAGACGCACCTCGCGGCGTTATAAGCTAGCGACGTCAACGTCAACAACCCCCGCCCGGTGATGTTATCCGGGCGACAGGAATAAAAGGCCCCGCCGGGAGAAACTCCCCGGCGGGGTTTTTCATGAAATCTTCATGTTACTCTTTCGGCGCTCTGGTAATGCTTATGGCCTATGGACGATCCATCTACATCCAAATCTACATCCAAGCCCGTTGAACCCCGTTTTCGCTACCGTCCTACAGCAAATGGTTGGCTAATGCGGGTGAAGGACGGGGAGAGTATGCCAAAGGAAAACCTACCGCCACCCCCCGACACGAAGCGGGATGGGCGTTCCTAGATATGAATGGCGCGGGCATCCACCGCTAATGCCGCTTCCTTCACCGCCTCGTTATAGGTCGGGTGGGCGTGGCAGGTGCGGGCGATATCCTCGGCCGAAGCGCCGAATTCCATGGCGATGCAGGCTTCGTGAATGATGTTGCCGGCCTGCGGGCCCAGAATATGCACGCCGAGCACTTCGTCGGTATCCTTATCGGCGAGGATTTTCACCAGCCCGTCCGTCTGCCCGGTGGAGCGACCACGCGAATTGGCCAGGAAGGGGAATTTGCCGACCTTATAGGCGACGCCCGCTTCCTTCAGCTCCTCTTCCGTCTTGCCGACGGTGGCGAGTTCGGGGTGCGTGTAGATGACGCCGGGGATGAGGTTGTAATTGATATGCGGCTTCTGCCCCGCGATGAACTCGGCCACGGCGACGCCTTCATCCTCTGCCTTATGGGCGAGCATGGGGCCGGGCACCGCATCGCCTATCGCGTAGATGCTGGCGACGCTGGTTTGCCAGTGGGCATTCACCTCGATCTGGCCGCGCTTGTTGGGGGTGATGCCAACCGATTCGAGGCCCAATTTCTCGGTGTAAGCTTTGCGCCCAACGGCCACGAGCACGATATCGGCTTGAAGGGTCTTCGACCCTTCACCCGTAACGGATTCGTAGGTCACCGTAGCGCCCTTCTTATCCGCCTTCACACCGGTGACTTTTTGCCCCAGTTCAAATTTCATGCCCTGCTTTTCGAGGGTTTTCTGGAACTGCTTGGCCATTTCGCCGTCGATACCCGGTGTGATGCGGTCGAGATATTCGAGCACGGTGACTTCCGCGCCGAGCCGTTTCCATACCGAGCCAAGCTCGAGCCCGATCACACCCGCGCCGATGACGACGAGATGTTTCGGCACTGCCGACAGCGTCAGCGCACCGGTCGATGAAACCACGATCTTCTCGTCGATGGTGATGCCGGGCAGCGACACGACTTCCGACCCGGTGGCGATAATGATGTGCTTGGCAGCGTATGTCTGCCCTTCAACGCTTACTTCGTTTTTGCCGGTGATGGTGCCGTGGCCCTTGAGGTAGGTGACCTTGTTTTTCTTGAACAGACCTTCGATACCTTGCGTGAGGCCTTTTACTACCTCGTCCTTACGCGCCATCATCGCCTTGAGGTTCAGCTTCACCGCGCCCTCAATCCCATGCTTGGCGAAATGATGCTGCGCGTCCTCGAATTTCTCGGAGCTTTCCAGCAAGGCTTTGCTGGGGATACAGCCGACATTGAGGCAGGTGCCGCCCAACGCGCCGCGTTTTTCCACACACGCCGTTTTCAGGCCCAGCTGCGCCGCACGTATGGCGGCCACATAGCCACCGGGGCCGGCACCGATGACGATCACATCGAATTGTTCAGACATAACACTTCTCCAAATGTTGTCATCCCCGCGTAGGCGGGAATCTCCTTAAAGGGGATCCCTGCTTGCGCAGGGATGACAAAT
>DITH01000060.1:1437-1774 GCA_002422745.1 Alphaproteobacteria bacterium UBA6189 | reverse complement strand
TTGCGGCGGGTTGATGATGGGGGTGCTCATCAGCGAACCATAGACCCCGCCGTTCGATACGGTGAAGGTGCCGCCCTGCATTTCAGCCATGGTGAGCGTACCGTCGCGCGCCTTGGTGGCGGCGCTCGCGATGTCGGCTTCGATCTGCGCCAGCGATTTCTTGTCGCAATCGCGAATCACCGGCACCACGAGCCCGGCAGCGCCGCCCACGGCGACCCCGATATCGTAGTAATTTTTATACACCAGCGTGTCGCCATCGATCTCGGCATTCACCGAGGGGATCTGCTTCAGCGCGGCCACGGCGGCTTTGATGAAGAACCCCATGAAGCCGAGCTTC
>DITH01000060.1:0-1400 GCA_002422745.1 Alphaproteobacteria bacterium UBA6189 | reverse complement strand
CGATGGTCTGGCGCAGCTTGGTCATTTTCACGCGCTCCTCGCGTGGGCCTTCGGCCGCGGCAGCGCCCATGCCGTCGCCCTCGAGCGCGGCCAGCACGTCGCCTTTTTTCAGGCGGCCGTCTTTGCCGCTGCCAGTGATCTCGTCGGATTTCACCTGCGGATTTTCGGCGAGCATTTTATTCACCGCTGGGCCCGATTTTTCGGCCTTGTCGGATTTGGCGCTCGCCCCTGCTTTCGGCGTGACCTGGTGATCATCGGGCTTGGCGGCCGATTTCTCGTTCACCGATTCCGGTTTCACCGTATCTTTGGCTTCCCCTTTGGCCTCGGCGGCGGGGGTGGTTTTGCCCTTTCCGTTGGGATCGATCGTGCCAAGTTTAGCGCCGACTTCAACCGTATCGCCTTCCTTTACCAGCTGCTCCTGCAGCACACCGGCGGACGGGGCGGGCACCTCGACGGTGACCTTATCGGTCTCGAGCTCGACCAGCGGCTCGTCGGCCTTCACGGCGTCGCCGGGTTTTTTGAACCATTTGGCGATGGTCGCTTCCGTTACGGATTCGCCAAGCGTGGGTACGATGATATCCTGAGCCATGATTTCTCTCCTTAGGCTTTCTTTTTCTGTTTCACCGGGGCTTCGTCGGCCGTCGGCAGGGTCAGCGCAGCAGCAATCAGCGCCTGCTGCTCGCGCTGGTGAATTTTGAGGTACCCGGCCGCCGGCGATGCGGCTTCCTTGCGCCCGATATAGAGCACCCGCTCGGTCATCCGGCCCAGCGAATCCATCACCTCGGTAATGCGCGGAGCGATAAAGCTCCATGCCCCCATATTCTTCGGCTCTTCCTGCGCCCACACCACTTCGGCAGCAGGGTAGCGCTTGAGTGCCTGGGCGATTTCACCGGCAGGGAAGGGATAGTATTGCTCGACCCGCACCAGCGCCACATCCTCGATGCCCTGATCGCGGCGTGCTTCGAGCAGGTCGTAATAGAGCTTGCCCGAGGTAAACACCAGACGGCGGATTTTGGCATCGGCGACCAGCCCGTCGATCTCGGGGATGACGCGTTGGAAAGTGGTGCCGGAGGCGAACTCGGCCAGCGTGCTGGTGCAGAGTTTATGGCGCAACAGCGATTTGGGCGTCATCACTACCAGCGGCTTGCGGAAATTGCGGGCCAGCTGGCGGCGCAGTGCATGGAAGAAGTTGGCCGGGGTGGTGCAGTTGACCACCTGCATGTTGTCTTCGCCGCACAGCTGCAGGAAGCGCTCAAGCCGCGCCGAGCTATGTTCCGGGCCCTGCCCCTCATAGCCATGCGGCAGCAGCATGACGAGGCCCGACATGCGCAGCCACTTGATTTCGCCGGAAGAGATGAACTGGTCGATCATCATTTGCGCACCGTTGGCGAAATCGCCGA
>DITH01000109.1 GCA_002422745.1 Alphaproteobacteria bacterium UBA6189 | reverse complement strand
ACCGGCAAGAGGTGCTGCTGTTTGCCAACAACATGTTCAGCAACGGCAATCAGCTCAACCGCGAGGGCGCCATGGGTAACAACGATAATTCCAATCATAAGGCGGATGTAGGACAGAAAACGGGCGCTGGCAATGGTTTGTGCGCTAGTTAGCCGCCTGGGGGTGCCAATCGGGCGGCAATATGCGCCCTTCCTGCATCGCTTTGAGGTATTGCAGGATACTGGCCCCATTGGTCTGGGGCGGCGGCGCCACCCGCACCAGCGGCACGGGCTGGCCACAAAACATGGTCGTTTGCGGCGCAGGAAGGCGCTCGTTCGCCGCCGTCGAAAGCTCGACGGCCAGATGCACCACATGGCGGGGAATGATATCGCTCAGGCGGATCAATCCAAGCCCGCGCAGCTCCATAATACCGCTAAGATTGGGATGTGCTGCCGCCATCAGCATGCCGGACTGCACCGAGAGCACCAGCTGGTCGTCGCCCACCAGCCGTGCACCCAGCGCCAGCATTTCCGCCGCCAGGCGTGATTTTCCACTACCCGACGGGCCCATCAGCACGCAGCCTGCCCCGCCATACGCGATGGCGGTGGCATGCAGCGGCATGGATTGGGCCTCGGCCATTTAGGCGGCAGCGGCGCCTTCGGGATCGACCCAGGAGATGTTTCCATCCTCCCGACGGTACACCACATTGAGGCGGCCCGTGCCCGAATTGAAGAACATCAGGGCCGGCAGATCGGCCAGATCCATTTTCATCACCGCCTGGCTCACCGTGAGGGTTTCAATATTCGTAGCTTTTTCCGCCACAACGGCGGGTGCACCCTCTTCCGTCAGCTCATCGTCATGCGATTCGGGCTGCAACACGTATTTTTTTGCCGCGTAGGATTTATCGGGGCGGTGATCTTTCAAACGGCGCTTGTAGCGGCGTAGCTGCTTTTCGGCTTTGGTGGCGGCATCCTCGAATGCGGCATAGACCTCGCCTGCGCTGCCCTGACTTTTCAGCACGACACCCGCATGCGTGCCTGTGTTGCCGTGGATATCGACCCGAAACTGGTGATGCGCGGCTTTGGAGACGACCACGTCGATATTGGTGATGCGGTCGAGGTATTTATTCAACCCGTCGCCCAATCGTTTTTCTACGTGTGCCTGGAATGCGTCGCCCAGTTCAACCTGGCGACCGGAGATGTGAAATTGCATAGACTCCTCTTTCTTGTTGGGATGTTTTTTGGATGCTGCCGTCAAAAATATAAGGCGGGAGATTAACTTTCTATATAGCAAAGAGCGGATGAAAATACCATCGGAACCGGTAGCTCACACACAGAATTAGAATTTTGGCAGGGTCACGCCGAGGACTTGGCTCATGCGTCCGGCCTCACCGTAATACGCCACGCGGCGCAAAAAGCGGGGCATAATACCCGACCACGCAAACCCCCCATCGAGCGAACCATCGGCCTTTTCGCCCTTGGTTTTGAAGGCGAACAAATCCTGCATGGTGATCACGTCCGACTCCATGCCGACCACCTCGGAAACAAAGGTCACGCGACGTTGCCCGTCGCGCATGCGGCTTACCTGAATAATCAGGTGAACGGCCGAGGCAATCTGCGCCCGAATCGACTGGGTCGGCAAATTCAGGTTCGCCATCGTAATCATGTTCTCCAACCGGGCCAGCGCATCGCGCGGATGGTTGGCGTGGATGGTGGTGAGCGAGCCTTCATGGCCGGTATTCATCGCCTGCATCATGTCGAACGCTTCGGCGCCCCGCACCTCGCCGACGATGATACGGTCGGGCCGCATGCGCAGGGCGTTCTTCACCAGGTCGCGGATAGTGACTTCCTCGCCCCGACGGCCACCCGTCAGCATGGGCTTGGTTTCGAGCCGCACCAGGTTTTCCTGCGTCAAGCGCAGCTCCGCCGCGTCTTCAATCGTCACCAGCCGCTCGTCAGCATCGATATGCTGGGCCATGGCATTGAGCAAAGTGGTTTTGCCCGAACCTGTGCCGCCCGCGATAATGATATTCAGGCGGCAGCGTGCCGCGATCTTTAAGAACTCCGCCAGCTGCGGCGACAGATTACCCTGCGCGCTCATATGGTCGAGCGTGATCAGGTTGCGGGTGAATTTGCGAATGGAAATGCTGACACCATCCACCGAGAGCGGCGGCGCGATAATGTTGACCCGGCTGCCATCGCTGAGCCGGGCATCGACCAGCGGACGGCTGGCGGCCAGTTCCCGGCCCGTTTGGCTGGCAATGGTTTCGGCGATGGAAAACAGCGCGGCATCGTCGGGGAAGGTTAAATCCACCCGCTCCATTTTTCCGCCACGCTCGACGAACACATTGCGAGCATTGTTAATCAGGATGTCGTTGATGGATTCATCCTCCAGCAGCGGACGCAGGGGGGCCAGCGCCTCGACCGCGTCGACCACGGCATGGTGATGCGCATGCGGCTCGGCGTGCAGTCCTTGTGCACCCAGCAGGCGGGTCAGCAATTGAAGCTGGGCTTCGAGTTGGGTTATACGCTGTGTGGTTTCGTCGGTCATGGTTTTATCTATACGTGTTTTTGGGCGGCGGCGGGGCGTTATTTGGTTTCTTTAGCGCATCCCGCGTAACATTCCCGTCGCGCGTGCTGCTTCCGTCACATCGGGATGGCGCGGGGCATTGCCCACCCAGCGATATTCCGGCGGGTGGCCGTTGCCGCCCCCCTGCCAGATGATGAGATCCTGCATAGTAAGGGTTTCGCCCTCCAGCCCGGCGATTTCGGTGATATGGCTCAGGCGTCGTTTACCATCTTTGGTGCGTGTCATTTGCACCAGCAGATGCACGGTCGAGGCGATTTGCTGGCGTACCCCGCGCGCCGTAAGCTGTGGCATGGCAAGCGACACCATGCTTTCAAGCCGCATGATGGCATCGCGCGGGCTGTTGGCATGCAGGGTCGTCATCGAGCCATCATGGCCGGTATTCATGGCTTGCAGCACATCGAATGCTTCGGCGCCGCGCGATTCGCCCACGATAATGCGATCGGGCCGCATGCGCAGGGCGTTTTTCACCAGGTCGCGGATAGTGACCGCCGCTTCCGGCGCTTCGCCGGGAGCCGGACTTTTCGATTCCAGCCGCACCACATGCGGTTGCTGCAGGCGCAGCTCGGCCGAGTCCTCGATGGTGACGATCCGCTCACTTGGTTCGACCACCGAAGAAAGCGCGTTAAGCAGGGTGGTTTTGCCGGAGCTTGTGCCACCGGCCACAATCAGGTTCAGTCGGCTGCGCACGATCTGGCTTAAAAATTCGGCCAGTTCGGGCGTCAGCTGGTTACGTTCGACCATGGTCTCCAGCGTGATGCGGATGGCTGGGAATTTACGGATGGAAATGCTTACCCCATCAACCGCCATCGGCGGCGCGACAATATTGACCCGGCTGCCGTCGGGCAGGCGGGTATCGAGCAGCGGCCGTTCGGGGCTCCAACGCTGGCCGATTGTATCCATAATGCGCTCGGCCAATTGCCATACCTGGTCGTGGCTTTCAAAGCGTAACCCGGAATCGATCATCTGCCCGGCAACGTCGACATAAATCGGCTGCAGGCCGCTGATGAGGATATCGTGCACGTCGTCGTCGCCCATTAATCGGTCGATGATGCCAAGGCTGGGCATCGCCACTTCCACCGTGCGGCGGCGGGGGCGCGCAATCGGTGCGGGCGGAAAATGGCTGGAATCAAGCAACGGATCGGCCCGGCCATCGGCGATCGGAGCGCTGGATGCGGGCGCAGGCACAGGCGATGCGGCGGCCCCGCTACTGGTAGCCAGATGAATCTCTGCCACCGGACGGGCATGACCGTTGGCGGGCGGGCGACGCACCGGCTGAATCGCGGGCGCGCTTTGCGCCAAGATGTTCGCTGCGCCGGGTGCATCTTCCCGCTGATGCAAAGCCAGAAAGAGGCTTAAATCCTTATCCACTCGTTCATCCTGTGCGTTAGGCAGTTTTCTTTAGTTTCCGCCAGCATACGGCAGAAAGGTGAAGGATTACTTAAACGTGTATAAGGTTGTTTTCTATCAGGAATATATCAGGAAGCGCGTTTTTGGCGACGGCGCACGACGCTGGAAGGAATATTCATTTCTTCCCGGTATTTGGTGACGGTGCGACGCGCCACGTCGATATTGCGGTCTTTCAGCAGGGTAACGATCGCATCGTCGGAAAGAATTTTGCTGGCCGATTCCTGTTCCACCAGTTCCTTGATATAATATTGCACGGTTTTACTGGAGAAATCGCTCGCGCCGCTGCCGCTGGAGATCGACGAGGTAAAAAAGAATTTCAGCTCCAGCGTGCCCCGCGGCGTGGCCATGTATTTGGCTGTGGTCACCCGGCTGATGGTCGATTCATGCATGCCCACCGCTGCCGCAATATCCTTCAGCACCAGCGGTTTTAAGAAACGGATACCATGCAACAGGAACATCTCCTGCTCTTTCACGATCGCTTCGGTAACTTTAAGAATGGTCTGCGCCCGGCTATCGAGCGCTTTGATTAACCAATTGGCGTTGGCCAGCTGTTCGCCCATGAAGCGTTTCGCCTCTTTATCGCTGCTGCGCGCGCCAAGCTCGGTACTATATTGCCGATTCACCAGCACGCGCGGCAGGGCGTCGGGGTTCAGCTCGATCTGCCAGCCCTTGCCATTGCGCCCGCGGCGCACCAGCACGTCGGGTACCACGGTTTGCGGTTCGTCACGGGCAAAGCCGGCGCCGGGCTTGGGGTTACAGCGGCGAATATCGGCCAGCATGCTGGCGAAATCCTCTTCCTCCACCCCGCATTTCTTTTTCAGCGCCGCAAGCTCGCCGGAACCCATCATATCGAGGTTCTCAAGCAGTATTTCCATCATTGGGTCGAGCCGGTTCATATCAGCCAGTTGTAGGCGCAGACATTCGGGCAAGTTGCGCGCAAATACACCCACCGGTTCCATTTCCTGCAGCTGCGCAATCACCTGCTCCACCTCGTCACGCGCCACGCCAAGCGTTTCGGCCAGTGGGCCGATATCCTCGCGCAGGTAGCCCGATTCATCGAGTAAATCGACCAGTTTTTCGGCCATTATCCGCGCGGCCGGATCGACCATATCCATCTGGATCTGTTCGAGCAGGAACTCGCGCAGGGTTTTGTCGTGCGCGGCAGCCGATTCAATATCCGGCCCCTCGCCGGCGTCGCGAAACCCGCTGCTCCCGGTATGTTCGCCGGCGGTAAGGCGGGTTTCTTCGACCTCCCACTCATTGCTGTAGGCTTCATCGTCGAGCGACTCGGCGGGGCTGTAATCATCATCCGCCACCTGGATTTCCGCTGTTTCCGTCGGTGCAGCAGCATCGGCATCGGCCTGCTCTGCCGCGGGCGCGTCGTCACGTTCCTCGCCATCCTCCCGGCTAAGCAGCGGGTTTTTTTCGATCTCAGTATCGATATATTCCTGAAGTTCGGTCGCCGAAAGCTGCAACAGCTTGATCGATTGTTGCAGTTGCTGGGTCATTACCAGCTGCTGCGACTGCCGCATTTCCTGTTTCATACCTACCATGCATATAGCATAGCAGAGGTCGCATTAAATTGCCATGCAAGATATAGGCCAGATTACCTTAAAGACTGAACCGCTCGCCGAGATAGACGCGGCGCACTTCATGGTTATTCACGATGTCGGAGGGCGATCCTTCCATCAGCACGGTGCCGTCGTGGATAATGTAAGCGCGGTCGATGACGTCGAGCGTTTCCCGCACGTTATGGTCGGTGATAAGCACCCCGATGCCGCGGTCTTTCAAATGGCTTACCAAATCGCGCACATCGGCAATGGCGATGGGATCGATCCCCGCCAGCGGTTCATCAAGCAGAATAAAGGCCGGACGTCCGGCCAGTGCACGGGCGATCTCGGCGCGGCGGCGCTCACCGCCCGAAAGGGCAATGGCCGGTGACTGGCGCAAATGGGTGATCGAGAATTCAGCGAGCAATTCATCGCACAGCGCGCGGCGGGCGGCCGGGTCGGATTCGCTGACTTCCAGCACCGCCATAATGTTTTGTTCTACCGTCAGGCCGCGGAAAATACTGGCTTCCTGCGGCAGGTAGCCAATGCCAAGGCGGGCGCGGCGGTACATGGGCAGGTTGGTGATGTCGGCCCCGTCCATGTAGATGCTGCCGTAATCCGGCGCGACGAGCCCGGTGATCATGTAGAAGCAGGTGGTTTTCCCCGCCCCGTTGGGGCCCAGCAACCCTACTGCTTCGCCCCGCTGCAGCTCGAGCGATACATTGCGCACCACGGGCCGTTTGGCGTATTGCTTGCCGAGATTACGCACAGCAAGGCCCGAGTTTTTCGAGACAAGTTCCGGCTTGCGCGGCTCGCGCGGGGTCGGCTGCGGCATCGCCACCACCTCTGCGGCTGGCGGCGTAGGCGGAGGTTCGGACGGTTCCTCATGCATCACGGGCAATGGCGCGTCTGACACGGATGGCGCGGCATCGTTCGCAGGCTTACGGAGCAGCCAGCCCTCGCCCAGCCCTTGGCTATCATCGCGCGTATCGCTCATTATTTTTCCGATCCCGGGACGAATAATCCCTGCACCCGGCCACCTTTTTGTCCGGCAACCGTATTCCCGCCCGAGGTAAGCACCGAGCGGCCCGTCGCTAAATTATAGTTTAAATGGGTGCCTTTGAGAATGTTTTTATCACGTGTCAGCAATACATTGCCGGTAAGGTCGAGCGTTTCCTTGTCGACATTATACACGGCAAAGTCACCCTTGGCGGTGTCGGCCGGGTTGGTAAAAATCACGTTACCGCTGGCGTCGATGCGTTCAATGCCTTTGCCCATGGCGCCTTCGGCGCCGGCGGTGCCACCGCTATTGCGATAATGCACGATCATTTTTTCGGCGCGCATATTGACCTCACCCTGAGTGGCGATGACATTGCCGGTGAAAATCGCCTGGCTTTGTTCCTGCAGCACTTCCAGCGCATCGGAGGAAATTTGCACCGGCTGGTCGTTGCTGAGCGTAACCTGCGCCTGCGCGGGCAACGCCAGCAAGCTGAGTATCAGGGGTGCCATCCAGAATTTCATGTGCCCTGCTTCATCTGTTCGATCGTGACATTCACCCGGTCGCGGCCGCCGAAGGTGATTTCACCTCCGTTATTCCTGATTTTAAAGCCGGTGGCAAGAAGGTTGCCTTGCGGGCCGGAGCCTTCCACCTGGGCTTTGCCTTCGACATCCATGGTCGCGGTGTCGACCGTGGCGCGCGGCGTAACAAAAATATACCCGGAATCGTCGGCGATAGTGACATTCCCTATCAGCTCGATCTTGCGCGCCTGCTGCATATACTCGGCCATATCGGCCGTGACGGAAACCCAGCCGCCATGTTGCTGAATGAGCTGTCCTTCTACCTGCTCGATCACCACTAGATCTTCACTTTTTTGAATCGCCCGGGTGCCGGTAATTTTGAATTGCTGGTCTTTCGCATCGGTGCCTTTGAATTCCGGATTTTCCATCACCGGACTGCTGATCGGCTTGCCGGCATTGTCGGTACCGACAAAGGATACACGGATACCGGAGCGATCCTTCGAAATCAGCGGATAGGCAATCAAGCTGACCATTAAAATTAACGCAAAACCGCCGAGGAACCATTTGCTGTAGAACACGAAGCGCGTATAGCGGCGAAACCGGGCGAATAAATGGTCCACCTCGCGAACGGCCCATCGGGAAAGTTTGTCGGGCCCATCCATCGCTACATAATACCGGCGCGCAAGCAATCGTGGATATGCAGAATGCCTACGGGTTTGCCTGCGTCGACCACGAACAGGCAGGTGACGGTTTTATCGTTCATGATGCCAAGTGCTTCGGCGGCCAGCATCTCCGGGGTAATCGTAATGGGGTTTTGCGTCATCACGACGGCGGCAGGCTGGCTGAGCAACGCGGGTTCCATGTGCCGGCGCAAATCGCCATCAGTAATAATGCCCGCCAGCAGCCCCGACTCATCGACCACCCCGGCGCAGCCGAAATGCTTGGCGGTGATGGTGAGCAGCACTTCCTGCATCGGCGTATCGAAGGTGACGAGCGGCAATTCTTCGGCCTGATGCATCAGGTTAGCGACACGGATGAATTGGGTGCCGAGCTTGCCGCCCGGGTGGTACACGCCGAAATCTTCCTTGGTGAAGCCACGCTTTTCGAGCAACGCCATGGCCAGCGCGTCGCCATACCCTAGCATCATGGTGGTACTGGTGGTCGGCGCGCCGGTAGGCGATGCTTCCGGCACTTCGGGCAACACGATGGCTATGTCGGCCGAATCGGCCAGTACCGAGCTTTCCCGGCGCACCATGCCGACCAGCGGAATATGAAACCGCCGCGTATAGGCGATAATATCGCGCAGCTCGTGGGTTTCTCCGGAATTCGACAGGCAGAGCACCAGGTCGTCCGGCGTAATCATGCCGAGATCGC
>DITH01000090.1 GCA_002422745.1 Alphaproteobacteria bacterium UBA6189 | reverse complement strand
AGGCAGACCGGCACATCGGCGCCAAGCGCCAGAATGCGCGCGGCATCGGGCAGCGAACGGGACCAGAGCCGCGACAGGCCATGTAGCGCCGCCGCCGCATCGGCCGAGCCGCCGCCCAACCCCGCGCCGACGGGAATATTTTTCTCCAGCGTAATCTGCGCACCCAACTGCATTCCCGCTGCCTCAAGCAGAAGGCGCGCAGCGCGCAACACCAGATTATCCGCCCCCGTATCGCAATCGCCCGCGAACTCACCCGTTACATGCAGGGTCAGCAAATCGCTCGCAGCGAAATGCAGCACATCACCAAACTCGGTGAAAATCACCTGGGTCAGCAATTCGTGATACCCATCCGGCCGCTTGCCGGTGAGGTGCAGAAACAAATTGAGCTTGGCTTTGGCCAATACCGATAATTCAGCCGCGAGCGGCACGGGCGTATCCATCGTACTTAGGGCGTCTGTCGGCGAAACGGCGCATTGGCCAGGGCCGGATTGGCTTGAGGTTGCGGCTGCGCCTTCGAGGATTGCTGGTCGAAAAACGGCGGCAAGCCGTTCTCCAGCTTCTCGCGAATCGCCTCGGCGGTATCTTCTTCCGGATTAAAGGTCAGCGCTCGCCGCCATTGAAACTGGGCTTCCGTTTGCCGCCCCACGCGCCAGTACGCATCGCCCAGATGGTCATTTACGGTCGGGTCGTCCGGCATCATTTCCACTGCTTTTTCAAACGATTGTACCGCCCCCGCGAAATCGCCGGCGAGATACTGCGCCCAGCCCATGCTATCGATGATATGCGCATCGTCGGGCCGTGCGGTGAGGGCGATCTCCAGATATTCGCGCGCCTGCTTGACGTTTTTATTCATCATCAGCCAACTATAGGCCAGGTAATTCAGGATATCCGGCTGGTTCGGTTCAAGCTCCAGGGCCTTGAGAAAGTCGCGCTCGGCGCGGTCCCATTGCCCATCGCGCTCGTAGCTGATCCCGCGTGCGTAAAGTAGCGGCCAATCGTTGCCGGTCAGCGGCTCACTGCGTTTCAGCGCTTCGCTATAGGCCTGGGCGGCTTGTTCGTGCTGCCCGTCTTCGCGCAGCATGTCGCCCTTGGTGATGACCGCCAGCGTATCCTGTGGATGCGCACGCGCCAGCTTATCAAGCTGGGCAATGGCATGACCACGCTGGCCCAGCGCTTCGAGGTTTAGTGCTTTGCGAATCTGGCCGCGGCGATAGAAGACGTTATGCTTCGCGATCGCATCATAGGTGGCAATGGCTTCGGCGTGATCGCCCAATTGCTCGTATAAATTGGCCAGCATAAGCTGAGCGGGCGGCAAATCGGGTTTAAGATCGAGCGCGATCCGCAGGTACAGGAACGTATCCTGCGTAGCCTCCTCGCCAAACAGAATACTTGCCGTGGTAAAAAACAATTCGGCCAGCCCATCTTTTGCATTCCCCACCATGGGTGTAACCGGAGTTTTTCCGGGTTTGAGCGGCGGCGGAATCAGGGTGGAATCCGGATTGGCGATTTTATATTCGTCGAACAGTTTTTGCGCTTCGGCCCATTTTCCCTGGCGCATGTAGAAATTGGCCAGAGCTTCCACCACCCGGTAGGGCGTGGCTTCGGGGTCGTAACTGGCTTTGAGGTAGGCTTCGTGCGCGGCCGCGTGATGGCCAAGCACATCGTTCATGAGCGCCATGTGGTAGGTGAGAAACGGGGCAAAAAAACCAGCCTTGTCGATGGAAGGCTGCAAATCGACGGTTTTTTTCACGTCACCGCCGGCGATGCCAAGCCATTCCACCATCACTGGTCGGACAATACCGTAAAGCCCGCCGCCCGGTGCTTGTTGCACATATTTCGTCGCTTCATCGTATTTCTTGGCTTTTACAGACTCCAGCATCAGCAAGGTAGCAACCAGCGCATCGGTTTTCGATTCGCCTTTCAACTGGTTAGCATAGGAAACTGCCTGGTCGACCTTGCCGGCCAGCAGGCTCATTCGCATGGCTTCATGGGTCAGCCGCAAATTTCCCGGATCGAGCGCCAGCGCCTCTTTCAGGTGAATCGCCGCGGCATCGAGATCCTGGTGGGTGCGGGCAAAACGGCTGGAGAGAAAACTCCCGGCAAAACCGGGTTTCAGCGGCGGCTGATCGAGCTTTTCCCCCGTCATGCTTTTTTGACGCACTTCCTCGGCCTTATGGCGCATATCGTCCGCATGCGCCGGCATATGCACCGAAAGCAGCGCCACGGAAGTCAGTAGAACCTTGAGAAAGTCAGTATGTTGGCGTACTTGCCGCATCTATTTACATATATCCAGGAAAATCGCTTGCGCTTAGGGATTCCTACATTATATTCCCGCGCTCATCAATGGAATACTCGAACCGCTTGAGGTTATCATGAGCAGCAAAAACAACCCGGAAATGCGTGGCGCGATCACCGAACTGCGTAAATATAACGGCAAAACCGTTAAGCCGACCAAGATTATCGACCCGTCGCAGAACATCAATTTCATCGGCGCGACCTACGAAAACGGCGATATCGTGATCGACTCCTCGACCAAGCGCCCGCTTCCCTATTCGGAAATCTAAGCTATTTACCGCGGTTTTTTAATCTTCCTCTGGAACATTAGAATTTCCAAGCAACCAATTTATTAAGCTCACAAAACTATGCTTTAGTGAGCTAAATGGTTTGCCCGGCATCAACCCACAGGTTTTTCGCTACAGGGCGCTACATATTCGGATAATTTGGCCCGCCACCGCCTTCCGGCGTCACCCACACGATATTCTGCGTCGGGT
>DITH01000044.1:253-3991 GCA_002422745.1 Alphaproteobacteria bacterium UBA6189 | reverse complement strand
GCGCCCGGACAATACGCCCCCGACTAGCAAGCCGATGATGACAAGGGTAATCGCGAGTTCGATCAGGGTAAACGCATTGGGCCGGGCAAACATGGGGTGACTATACCAAAGCGTGTAATCGGCCGCTACGCAAAAGAGTGCTTGCCTAGGGAGTCAACGAGGTTCCGGCGCGGAAATCAGGTGCTTGAGCCAAAGTAGCGCCTCGCCATATGCTTGTGTGTCGAGCAGGTCGAGATGCCCTGCACCGGCGTAGGTTCGCATGGTTTTTGGCTGGTGTGCGCGGGCGTATAAGGCCTTGCCGTGATGTAGCGGCACGATGGCATCCCGCTCGCCATGCAGGATAAGCAGGGGAGTGTGGATCTGATCGATGAAGGTGATGGAACGAAACTGATTGGTCATCAGGTGCTTCACCGGAAAGAGCGGAAACAGCTCGGCCGCGCGATCCACCGTGCTGGTGAACGGGGCTTCGAGGATAAGCCCGGCAAGCGGGCGTGCCGCCGCCAATTGTACGGCAACGCCACTGCCGAGCGAATAGCCCCACACAAGGATGGGCCGGTCAGGATAGCGCGCCCGGGTGGCGTCGTAGAGCGCAATGGCGTCGTTCACCAGGCCTGTTTCCGTCGGTTTGTCTGGCGCGCCGGGGTAGCCCCGATATTCCATCGCCCGGACATGCAGTTTCTGCTCGGCAAACCATTGCAGGGGAGGGGTGAACATGTAAAGTCCACCGCCATTACCATGAAAATACAGCAGGATAGGGCCTTGCTGTGTCGCATGTTCCCATAGGGGGATGATTGCCCCGTCGGCCGCGGTGAACTGATCGGCCTGATAGGAAGCAAGGCCAGCCTGGGCCGGGTCGGTCGGGCCGGGAGCCGGCAGAAACAGCAGCCTGGTTTCGCTGGCCATCAGGAACAGGCACCCCGCGCCATAGGCGGCAAGGGCAAACAGGATGACCCGCAGGGTGGAGCGGGAAAATAACCGGTTACGTCGGGGAGGGCGGGTAAGCATGGGTTGCTGAGGTTAAGGGGCAAGCGGAGCGCGCGGCGAGGCGGCGATGACACCCTGAGCGTTTGCGCTGGCCACCTCGGCAGTGGGTTGCAGATTGTCCGGGCAAGGCTGACCGAGCGGCATGGTAAGGGAATCGCCAGTCATACAGCTACTGCTGAGCCCGTCATTGCCGGAGCTGGTTGGATCCGCCAGGGAAGCATCACGGTCAGGAGGGGTCGGGGTAGGCATCATACGCTCCCATTAAGGCAATCGCGGCGAAAGAAAAGTGATGATTCAATGACAATGCCTAGCGGCTGGCGACATGGGTCAGGGCATCGGAACGCTTGAGGCCGGCCATTTCTTTCATCACCGTTGCTTTGGTTGCCTTGAACGAGGCGAGTTGCTTGCCGCTTAAGCCGTTGGCCAGGTTAAACTGCTTGGCTGCCGGATTCACCTGCTGCCCGTTCTGGCGTACTTCGTAATGCAGGTGCGGCCCGGTAGAGCGTCCCGTGCTGCCAACATAGCCGATCACCTGGCCCTGTTTCACACGGCCACCAACCTTGATGTTGCCAAAACGGCTGAGATGCGCGTAGGCGGTGGAGTAGGTGCCGTTATGCTGGATCAGCACGAAATTTCCGTAGGCACCATTCATGCCGCGCTGTTTCACGATACCATCACCCGCCGCCATAACGGCAGTGCCGGTGCTGGCGCCGAAATCGGTACCTTTATGCATTTTGCTGTAGCCGAGGATGGGGTGGCGGCGCATACCGAAGCCCGAGGTAATACGGGCGGCATTGATTGGGGTGCGCAGCAGGGATTTTTTCACCGCGTTGCCGTTGGCATCGTACCAGGCGACACCGTAGCTATCGCGGAAGGCGAAGATTTCATGCTTTTTGCCACGCAGGGTAAGGGCCGCGTAGCGCACATTGCCGTAACCGCCGACATTGCCATCGGCCGTTTCTTTGCGGTCGAGCAAGACTTCAATCGTGTCGCCGGGATGGATGTCGCGCTGGAAATCCACATCGTAGCTGAACGCTTTGATAATCTCGCCCATGGCGCCGTTCGGGATGCCGCCATCGGCGCCGGCCTGGCTGAGCGAGCTTTTGACTACCCCGTAGCCGCGGTAAGCGCGGTCTTCCAGCTCGGCCTTAATGGCGGCGACACTGAATTGCCCATCGCCGGCGCGGGCCAGCTCCACGGTGGAAAGATTCGGCAGCTTGATCGCTAACTCTTTCACGGCTGCGGCATCATTCAGGCGTTCATGGCGGGCGAGGGTGAGGGAGATTTTCTGGCCAACTTTCAATGAACGCGGGTTGAACTCGCGGCGTAATGCCTCGACCACATTATGGGCCTCGACGCTCGGCACGTTATTTTTCAACAACATACCAACCAGCGTGTCGCCGTTCTCGACTTTTAGCGTCACTTCGCGCGGATAAACGGAGACGGCAGGCTCAGCCGGCTGAGCGGCGGCAAGGATAGCAGCCGGGACATCTTTCATGGGTTTGTCGGCGCTAGCCAGCTGGGTGACTGCCGTTTGGGCGTTGCCATCCTGCAGGGCAATGTCGCCGCGGGTGCGGCCGGTGAGGGCCTGGTATTGTGGCAGGATCACGGCTGAGACGAAGAAGTTCATAAAGAAGGAAACCGCGACGCCGAATACCGAGCCCACGATGAACCAGTTCGCGCGTAGGCGCGCGATACGTTTATGGCTAACGGGGCGGGGAGCGGCGGCTGGGCCAACGGCCGGTACCGGGCTTACAGGGAGTGCTTTGATTTTCACAGTCGTCTTTTTCGTGGTTTGTTTTACTTTCATGCCGCCCCAATCACACAAGATATAGGAAACAGGAATTCGTTAAACTTACTGGCAAAGGGCGCGATTGCAACGGAAAACCGCACATAAAAGTCAATAATTTGTTACTACGTTTTCTATATGTTGTGGGTAAAGCGCAGTGAGTCCTATATATAAGGAGCGCAGGAGGCTGCTAAATACAGTCAAAAAAAGCCATCTATCGGGCGCGATAAAAAATTGATAAAAGGCGCTTGACGTTTGGGGCAAACCCTTTATAACACGCGCTCCCGACGCGGGAAAAACGATAAAAAAACATCGGCAACGCCTCAGTTTTCCTAGTGTTTTTACGTTCCAACGTGTCGGTTTGACAACCGCTAACGCGGCATCGGTGCAGTGACCGGTACACCCGCGGATAAGGAAAGAGGATTACACATGCCAACCATTAACCAGTTGGTTCGCAAAGGCCGTCACCCGCAAGAGTCGCGGGATAAAGTGCCTGCGATGGAAGAATGCCCCCAAAAGCGCGGCGTCTGTACCCGTGTTTACACCACCACCCCTAAAAAGCCGAACTCGGCGCTCCGGAAGGTCGCGAAGATACGCCTGACCAACGGCTTCGAGGTCATNNGCTACCACATCATCCGCGGCACGCTGGATACCCAGGGTGTCTCCAAGCGGAAAAAACGCCGGTCGCATTACGGCTCGAAACGTCCGAAATAGAGGTAACTTATGTCACGTCGTCACGCAGCAAAAGAGCGCGAAATTCTGCCTGATCCGAAATACGGATCGCTGGTTTTGGGCAAATTCATGAACACCATCATGTACGATGGCAAAAAAGGCACCGCCGAGCAGATCGTGTACGGTGCGCTCGAGATCATCGAGGAGAAGCTGAAGAAGGACCCGCTGGGGGTGTTTCAGGAGGCGCTCGATAATGTGAAGCCGACCGTTGAAGTGCGTTCGCGCCGCGTCGG
>DITH01000044.1:0-142 GCA_002422745.1 Alphaproteobacteria bacterium UBA6189 | reverse complement strand
GCATTCAGCCATTATCGCTGGTAATTAGAAGCATTTTAGAAAAGCAGAGTAGACCATGCCCCGCACTACGCCACTTGAGAAATACCGCAATATCGGGATCTGTGCCCACATCGATGCTGGGAAAACCACGACCACCGAGCGG
>DITH01000108.1 GCA_002422745.1 Alphaproteobacteria bacterium UBA6189 | reverse complement strand
CCGCGCCCAGTTGATGGAATTCACCGCCAACAAATGCACCTGCGTGCGCAGCGCGGCATCGGCAAACATGGTTTTCACCAGATCCTGGCAATCGTCGAACGTGCCGTCGATGGCGATGGCGTGCACGTTGGCATCGGCCACCGTGGTCATCTGCCGCCGCTGCACGTCGGAGGTGCGGCCATGCGGGTAGAGAATCGCGATATCGATTCCGTCGCGCCCGCGCAGCCCGGCAATCGCCGCCGAGCCCGTGTCGCCCGAGGTTGCACCGAGCACCAGTGATTTCTGGCCGGTGTCTTTCAGCGCCTCTTCCATCAGCTGGCCGAGCAGCTGCAGCGCGAAATCCTTGAAGGCCAGGGTCGGCCCGTGAAACAGCTCGAGCACGAAATGCTCGCGGCCGATCTGGTTCAGCGGTGCAATAGCTGCATGGCGAAAACTGCCGTAGGCCGCATCGATCATGCGCGCCAGCGCCGCATCAGAAAAATCGCCGCCGATGAAGGGCCGCATCACTTCCAGCGCCAGTTGCTGGTAGGTCAGCGGCGCGAAACTGGCGATCTGCGCCGGCGAAAAATGCGGGACGGTTTCGGGCACATAGAGCCCGCCATCGGGCGCCAGCCCGGTAAGCATCGCTTCACGAAAAGAGAGGGCAGGCGCGCCGCCACGTGTGGAGATATAGTTCATCGTAAGGTTACTAGCGGCATTAGCCCACTACTTCAACCTCTCCCTTGGCCGCCCTCAGCCAAGATAACGCGCTTCGAGATGCGCCCGGTAAATCGCCGGGTTGAGCGGCTGCCCGGTCGCCGCGACGACCAGCTCAGGGGTGGGGTAGTAACTGCCGTGGCGATGCACCTGCTGGCGCAACCAGCCAACCAGCGGGGCGAAATCGCCGCCTTCCACCTGACGGTCGAGCGCGGGCAGCGCGGTGCGGGCCGCCGCCATCAGCTGCGCGGCGAGCATGGCACCCAGCGTGTAGGTGGGGAAATAGCCGAACATGCCTTCCGGCCAGTGAATATCCTGCAGGCAACCTTCCGCCATATTCGGCGGGGTCACGCCGAGATACGCCTGCATCTTCTCGTTCCAGGCGGCGGGCAGGTCGCCCGCGTCGAGATCGCCGGAAAGCAGGGCCTGCTCGAGTTCCCAGCGCAGGATCACATGCAGCGGGTAGGTAACCTCATCGGCGTTGACGCGAATAAAGCCGCGCTCTACCTGAGTCAGGGCACGGGTCGCGTTCTCGCGGGTCCAGGCCGCGCCGTCGAGGCCGAAGGCGGCATGGAGTTTCGGCAGCAGGAAGGCAAGGAACGCGGGCGAGCGGCAAAGCTGCATCTCGATGAACAGCGATTGGCTTTCATGCGTGCTCATGCCGCGCGCCTCGCCGATGGGCAAACCGCGCCACTCGGCGGGCAAGCCCTGCTCGTACAGCGCGTGACCGGTTTCGTGCAGCACGCCGTAGAGCGCATCGGTAAAACGATCCTCGCGGTAGCGGGTGGTGATGCGCACATCGCCCGGTGCGCCGCCGCAGAACGGGTGAGCCGATACGTCGATGCGCCCCTGGCGGCTATCGAAGCCGAGCGCCTGCATCATCTGTCGGCCGAGTGCTTCCTGCTGGGCGATGGGAACCGTCGCCGTGAGCGGTAGGATGGGCTGGCGCTGCTGATGCGCAATGGCGGTGCCGACAAATTCGGGCAACCAGGATTTCAAATCGGCAAACAACGGTGCGATGGTGGCGTTGCGCAGGCCGGGGTCGTAACTGTCGAGCAGCGCATCGTAGGGCGACAGGGAAAGCGCTGCGGATTTTGCCGCCGCCAGCTCACGGGTAAGGCTGATGATCTCGCGGAAGATGGGCAGGAAGCCTGCGTAATCCGACGCGGCGCGGGCATTGCGCCATTGGTGTTCCGAGCGTAGCCGTAGCTTGGTGAGCGCTGCCACCAGCGCTTGCGGCATGGCGGTCGCATGGGCGTAACGATGCTGCATCTCGCGCAAATTGGCGCGCCGCCAGGGAGCATCCGGCTGTTCGGTTTGCGCATCGGCAAACCACTCGGCCAGCTGCGGATCGGTAAGTTTCTCATGGCTGATTTCCGCCAACGCCGCCAGCTGTTCGCCACGCGCCTCGGCCGAGCCGGGCGGCAGCATGGTTGCCGCATCCCAATGCAAAATACCGGCGGCGCTTTCCAGCGCGGCAATCTGGCGGAAGCGGGTTTCGAGTGCGTCGAGTGCAGGGGTGGCGACCATCGGGAACCGTTACGCTTTCTTGCGGTGATAGAGCAGGAAAATCACCAGGATGCTAACGGCGATCCCGTACCAGGTGACGATATAGCTTAAATGGTCGTTACGGAGTTTGATCGTGCCGGCGGAGGGCACGGGCAGGCGCGCGCTATCCTGCGTGCCGACGAGATCGACCATGGCCGGGACGGGGTTGGCAAGCCCGGCGCTATTTGCCATATCGAGCGTGTCGCGCCCGAACCAGATATTTTTGTCGACATTGTTGGGCGGGGTCATCCAGTTGCGCTCGTCGCCAACGCGAAGCATGCCGTGCAGGGTGGCCTCACCCGAGACGGCGCTTTCTGGCCGATCGTCGGGCAGTTTCTGGGCTGCTGGCACCCAGCCGCGATTGACCAGCAGGGTGCGCCCATCGGCCAGCGCAAACGGCGTCACGATAAAATAGCCGAGCTTGCCGCGATAAAACCGTGGACTGATATGGAATTCCACCCCGTCGATCCAGCGGCCGTCGAGCGCGACCGGGTAGAAATTCAATGGCGCGAGCGCCGCCGCATCATCGGGCAAACGGGTTAACGGGGACTGGGTTTGCGCCGCCGCGATCTCGGCGATCACACCTTGCTTCCACTGCAGCCGCTTAACCTGCCAGCTGCCCAGCGCCAGCGTGGTGGCAAAGGCGGCCAGGAAGAAAAACCAGGCGATGGGGCGGGGACGATTAAAATAGCGCATATACACTCCTTAGCGTGCCTGCCCTGACAAATGCATGGCAAGAACGATTAACCCGCAAAGCGGCGGTTCATGGCAAAGGCAGCAGGCCGGGCAGGGAACACGCCCAAGGGGATTGGCTTACGACGTAAGCCAATAAATCCCGACGAACAGGAACAGCCAGACGACNNGCCAGTACCAGGCAGCGAACTCGAACCCGAGATGCTGCTTGGAATCGAGCGTGCCGCGTTTGGCGCGCACCAGGCATACGGCCAGGAAAATCGTGCCGAGCATCACATGCAGCCCGTGAAAACCGGTAGCGAGGTAGAAGGTGGCAGCGTATTTGCCTTCCGTCAGCCCGAAGGCCGCGTGGCTGTATTCCACCGCCTGCAGGATGGAAAACAGCACGCCAAGCACCACCGTGCAGGTCAGGCCGCGAATGACATCACGCTGGTTATTGTCAAGCAGGGCCGCGTGCGCCCAGGTCACCGTGGTGCCC
>DITH01000029.1 GCA_002422745.1 Alphaproteobacteria bacterium UBA6189 | reverse complement strand
GGGTAAGGGGAGGGTTTCACGATCGTACTTACAAACACGAACCCGTGAAAAGGCTCTCTTAACCCCCACCTACCCTCCCCCTTCCAGGGGGAGGAATATATAGGCATTCCTGCTATCTGCCTCTGGCGACTGAGGGCTGGCGCCACGCACCGATTCCCCTCCCTGGAAGGGAGGGGTAAGGGGAGGGTTTCACGATCGTACTTACAAACACGAACCCGTGAAAAGGCTCTCTTAACCCCCACCTACCCTCCCCCTTCCAGGGGGAGGAATGCGCAACCCTCCGCTGGTATCTAACAGCTAACGACTAACCCCTGACGACCGCATAGTTGCAGGAACAGTAAAATAAACTATAGTTCGCGCATGCGCCGAACCCATGCATTCACCCTGGTCGAGCTCTCTATCGTGCTCGTCATTCTCGGCCTGCTCACCGGCGGTGTACTCGCGGGCAATGCCCTCATCCGCGCATCCGAGCGCCGAGCGTTAATGACGGAATACGACCGCACCAGCACTGCCGTCCTCGCCTTTCGCGACAAATACCTCGCTTTGCCCGGCGATATCACCAACGCCACCCAATTCTGGGGTGCCGCCGATAGCGCCGGCAATAGCGATGGGTGGGGTTCCGATTGTTTGGATATCGAATCCACCAGCACCGAAACCTGCAATGGCGACGGCAATGGCCGCATCGGTGGGCCCAGCACCACCCATTTCGAGGGGTTTCGCGCCTGGCAGCATTTAGCCAATGCCGGGCTGGTTGAAGGCAAATTCACCGGCACGCGCAAGCAACCGCCCGGTGCCCAGCATGAAATGGTGTTCGGCAGTAACATTCCTGGCTCGCGCTACCCCAAAACCGGCTATGTCATCATGCATCGTTCCGCGACACCCATTTTTGGGCGCAGCGGCCATGTCGTCCAGTTTGGCGGGCTCGGCAATGTGAATGCCAATTTATGGACACCGACCATCGCGGTGCAGGATCTCTATTCCGTCGACATCAAGGCCGATGACGGGGCGGCTGATCGCGGCTTCCTCCGCGCTGGCGGCAGCGGAGGGTGCATGGATGCCTCTGATGCCGGACTTTCCGGCAATTACATTCTTTCCGCAACGGGTTTATGCACCGCGTGGTTTTTCGCTAATTTTTAGTCGCCCGCCAAGCGTTATACCACACCCACGCATCAACCGCCGCTCCGCCGCACCGCACAATGTTTTTTCCTTCCCCTTTGCGCCGAGATTGCCTAAGGGGAGGCCAGGAGATTCAACCCCCGCACAATTATGGCTCCCAATTATTCATCGCAGCATCAGGAACTGGTCCGGCAAATCCTCGCCGCCAGCCCCAAAAAACTCAACCCGGAACTAACCCAGTTCATTGCGGCGTTCTATGCGCTTTCACCGCTGACCGAGCTGGAAGAAATCGCCCCCGCCCGCGCCGCCGAAATCGCTGCCGACGCCTACGCCGTGTTTAAAAAACGCAAAGGGCATGGGCCGTCCATCACCATCCGCGAAACCAAAATTGCCGAGAAAAAGCACCACCTCACCCGCACCGAAATCATCGCGATTAACGATGACTCCCCCTTCCTCGTCGATTCGCTTTCGGCGTTGTTCACCTCGCTTGGGTTCATCATCCACCGCATTCAGCACCCCATCCTCGCCACCACGCGCGATGGCAGCGGCGGCCTGCGCACCGTGCAGCGGAGCGACGAAGCCCCCGCCGCCTGCCGCCGCGAATCGTTGATCTATATCGAAGTCTCGCCGTTACCCGTGCAGGTGACCCCGGAACTGCTCGAACAAAAAATGCGCCACACGCTGGCCCATGTTACCCTCGCCGTGACGGATTGGCAGACCATGCACGATAACGTGCTCGGCCTTGCCCAGCACTACGCCGAAAGCAGCACCGAAGAAGCACAGGAAGTCCACGATTTACTGCTCTGGCTGGCGCGCAACCATTTCGTGTTCCTCGGCGTCTCCGACTACAAAATCAAAACCAGCAAGAAAACCGACCAGCTGGCCCTCGACCCCGAAACAGCGCTTGGCATCTACAAGCTCGACGGGCCGGAAGGCGCGGTCGAACGCGCCAGCCTTCCCACCGTCAGCGGGCCTATCGCGGTGCTCACCGCCTCCGCCATTTCCGAAGTGCATCGCCGCACCCATATGGATTATATCGCCGTGCGCCGTTACGACCCCAAAGGCCGCTATATCGGCGAGACGCGCATTCTCGGCCTGTTTACCAGCACGGTCTATTACCGCGAAACCGAGCAGATTCCGTTCCTGCGCCGCAAAACCGCCCGCGTGCTGAAACGCGCCGGTTTCGCCAAATCGTCGCATTCCGGTAAAAGCCTGAAAACCGCGCTGGAGTTTTTGCCGCGCGACGAACTCTTCCAAATGGATGAGGAATCGCTCTTCCAGATGGCGATGGGCATCGTCTCGCTCGAGGCACGGCCGCAAGTGCGCCTGTTCGTGCGCCACGATCCCTTCGAGCGCTTTATCCTCGCCATGATTTACGTGCCGCGCGAGCGCTTCTCGACCGGCCTGCGGCAGGAAATTGTGCGCGTGCTCGAGCGTGCTTATGGCGGCCAGTTCGCCAGCTTCAATACGCAAATCGGCGAGGGGCCGCTGGCCCGCCTCACCGTGCTTATCCGCACCAATCCGGGCGCCATCCCGGCG
This sequence comes from Alphaproteobacteria bacterium UBA6189, assembly GCA_002422745.1. Classification (GTDB taxonomy): domain Bacteria; phylum Pseudomonadota; class Alphaproteobacteria; order Rickettsiales; family UBA3002; genus QFOX01. The sequence continues at coordinate 1,321 of DITH01000029.1, read as the reverse complement.
CTTGATCAGCCTGCGCTGGAAAAAGAGATCTCCTCGTTGGCCAATCTCTGGGGCGAAGCGCTGCGCGACGCCGTGATTGCCCTCACCGGCGAAGCGGAAGGCGAAAAACTCGCCGCCACCTTCGCCAACGCGTTCCCGCTCGCCTACATCAACTCACACGGCGCGCAGGCCGCCGCCTTCGATGTGCGCCGCGCCATCGAATGTCTGGAAGGCGACGGGCTGGCCCTCGAACTTTACCGCCGCCCCGGCGAACCGGCCGAACAGCTGCACCTCAAATGCTTCACCCGCGATTTGAATTCCGAGCTTTCCGGTATCATCCCTATCCTCGAGAATATGGGCTTCACGGTAGTCGACGCCACGCCGTATGTGCTCAACCCGCTGCCGCCTTTTGCGCCCGTATTAATGCGCAATTTCATCCTGCGTTCGCCCGCCGCCGGTGCGCTCGATCTCACCAACGCCAAAGCCCGCATCGAGGAAGCCATCGCCACCGTCTGGCGCGGGCGGATGGATAATGACGGGCTCAACGCCCTCGTCGTTTCGTCCTCGCTCAGCGTGCGCGGCGTCACGGTACTGCGTGCTTATAGCCGCTATTTGCAGCAGCTCGACTTCCCCTATTCGCAGCCCTTTATCGCGGCGGCGTTGCGCGCCCATGCCGATATCGCCTGCGATCTGACCGACCTGTTCGACGCCCGTTTCAACCCGTCCATCGACGGGCGCGACGCTACCGTCGATACGCTCAAAACCCGCATCGAAGCAGCGCTCGAATCCATCACCAACCTGGCGGAAGACCGGATCATCCGCCGCTTCCTCGCGCTCATTTTCGCCACGCTGCGCACCAATTTCTACCAGCGCGAAACGGACGGTCAGTCCAAGCTCTACCTGTCGCTCAAAATACGCTCCAGCGCCGTGCCCGGCATGCCGCTGCCCGTGCCCTACGCCGAGATTTTCGTCACCTCGCAGCGGGTCGAAGGGATCCATCTTCGTGGCGGCGCGGTGGCCCGCGGCGGCTTGCGCTGGTCCGACCGACCGGAGGATTTCCGCACCGAAGTGCTTGGCCTCGTCAAAGCGCAAATGGTCAAAAACGCTGTGATTGTGCCGCAAGGCGCCAAGGGCGGCTTCATCCTGCGCCGCCCCCCCGTCGAGCGCGACGCATTGATGGAAGAAGGCATCGCCTGCTACCAGACCTTCCTGCGCGGCCTGCTCGACATCACCGATAATATCGTCGGCCCGCGTATCATCCCGCCGGCCAACGTGGTGCGCCACGACGGCGACGACCCCTACCTCGTCGTCGCGGCCGATAAAGGCACCGCCACCTTCTCCG
>DITH01000021.1 GCA_002422745.1 Alphaproteobacteria bacterium UBA6189 | reverse complement strand
GAACGGGTCGCGGAAGCTTTCGAACTGAGCCGCGAGCACCAGATACACGAAGGCAAGGGCAAGCCCAAAGATCGCGCCCATATTGGCGCTGGATTCTTTGAATTCGCGGCTGTTACCGCCGTAATTGATCTGTGCGTGGGGGGCGACTTCCTGCACTACCTGCTCGAGATAGTCTAGTGCCTGACCGAGCCCGTAACCGGGGGCCAGGTTGGCGCTGATGGTGACGGCGCGCATTTTGTCGAAATGGTTGAGCTCGCGCGGGGCAACGCTCTCGCGCAGCTCCAGCACGTTCGAGAGCGGAATCATTTCGCCGGAGCGGGCGCGCACGTAAATCGATGTCAGGTCGGTGGGGGTGCGGCGTTTTTCGTCGGCGATTTTTACCAGCACGTCGTACTGCTCGCCGGAGCGTTTGAAGCGCGTGACCTTGCGCCCGCCCAGCATGGTTTCCAGGGTGCGCCCGACCGTGGCGACGTCGATGCCGAGGCTGGCGAGTTTTTCGCGGTCCATGATCACCCGCAACTCGGGTTTATTGAGTTTCAGGTCAGAATCGGGGGTAAGAATATTCGGGTTCTCGGCCACCTTGGCCAGTACCTTGGCCGTAATTTCGTCGAGTTCCTGATAGCTTTTTGTGCTCTGGATCACCAGCTCCACCGGCTGGCTACGCGCCCCCTGCCCCAGCGATTGCGGGTTAATGGCAAAATTGAGCGTGCCGGTAATGCCAAATAATTTTGGGCCGATTTCCTCGATGATATCGAAGCTGGAGCGGCTGCGTTCGTCCCACGGCGCGAGGCCCAGCACCGAGAAGGTTTGCGTAATGAACGGGAAGCCCACCGCGATAAAGCGCCAGCGCCCTTCCGGCACATCATTAAAAATAGCTTCCATTTGCTTGGCGTAGGTATCGGCATATTGCAGGGTCGAGCCTTCCGGCGCGATGCCTACGCCGAAAATAACACCGCGATCTTCCGGCGGCGAGAGCTCGGATTGCAGCATAGAAAACAGGAAACCGGCGCCGACCAGTGTTGCGGCCGCCACGGCGAGAATGGTTTTGCGATGGCCCAGCGTCCATTCCAAGCGGCGCGTATAGGCCGACTCAAACCGCTGGATCCAGCCCTCGATGCGCAGCGACCAGCGCGGCTCGTGCTGCTCGCGATGCGGCTTTAAAATGCGCGAACACATCATGGGCGACAAGGTGATCGCGGTGAACCCGGAAATGAGCACCGCGCCCGCCAGCGTCATCGCGAACTCGACGAAGAGCTGCCCGGTGCGACCGGGGGTAAGCGCCACCGGCACGAACACGGTGGCCAGCGTGATGGTCATGGCCACCACGGCAAAACCGATTTCACGCATGCCTTTTACCGCGGCATGGATGGGGTCCATCCCCTCCTCGATATGGCGGTAGATATTTTCCAGCACGACAATCGCATCATCGACCACCAGTCCGATGGCAATCACCATGGATAGCAGGGTTAGCGTGTTGACCGAGAAACCCATCGCATACATCAGCGCCATGGCGCCGATGAGGGAGATGGGGATGGTGACCAGCGGAATCAATGTGGCGCGCACGGTGCGCAGGAAGAAGAAGATGGTAAGCACCACCAGCAGCGTCGCCTCGAAAATCGTATGGAATACTTTGGTGATCGAGCGGTCGATGAACACAGAGGAATCATAGGCGATCGCCAGTTTCATATCGCTCGGCAAATCGTTCTGGATTTCGGGCAGTTCAGCGCGAATGGCACTGGAAATCTCCAGCGGGTTGGCGATGGATTGTTTTACCACACCCAGCCCCACGGCGGGGCGGCCATTAAAACGCACCAGCGAACGCTCTTCGTAGGCGCCGTAATTTACATCGGCCACTTCCCCCAGCCGCACCATATGGCCATTTTCGGTTTCGCGCAGAATCACGTCGCGAAACTGCTCGGGCGTATTGAGATCCGTTTGCGAAAGGACCGTGAATTCGCGGTTTTGCGATTCGATCCGCCCGGCCGGGATTTCCACGTTCTGCGCGCGCAAGGCGGCTTCGACGTCCTGCGTGGTCATCTGGTAGGCGGCGAGTTTTTCACGGTCGACATTTACCCGCATGGAGTAGCGGCGCTCGGCAAAAATAATCACGCTCGACACGCCGGGCAGCACTTGCAGCCGGTCTTGCACCACGAGATCGGCCACGGCGCTGACATCGAGCGCGCTGGAAGTTTCGCTCGACAGCGACATCCAGATAATCGGCTGGGCGTCGGCCTCAACCTTGGCGACGATGGGTTCCTCGATTTCATCGGGCAGCAGGTCGCGGGCGCGTGCCACGCGGTCGCGCACGTCGGAGGCGGNNGTAATCTGGCTGCGCTCGGAGCGGGAAATCGACTTGATGAAGTCGATGCCTTCAATGCCCGAGAGGGAATCTTCCAGCGGCTTGGTAACTTGAGTTTCGATAATTTCGGCCGATGCGCCGAGGTAACTGGTTTCTACCGTGATCACCGGCACGTCGATATTCGGGTATTCGCGTACCGTCAGCCGGTCATAGCTGACAATGCCCATCAGGATGATAATCAGGTTAATAACGATCGAAAGGACCGGACGCTGGATACAAAGTTCGGCGATTTTCACTCGTCCATCTCCTCA
>DITH01000160.1 GCA_002422745.1 Alphaproteobacteria bacterium UBA6189 | reverse complement strand
TACCCGGTAGGCTACGAAGCTTGCGGTGTAGGCGAGCGCCATGAGGTAGCCGAAGGTGATCCACATGAATTTGCTGCTGTTGGTCTCGCGTTTGATGACGGCAAGGGTGCTGATGCATTGCGGCGCGAAAATATACCAGACCAGGAAGGAAATAGCGGCCGGCAACGTCCAGCTCTGTTGGAGGGTTTCGGCCAGCGAGGCTGTCATTCCGGCCTCGGAGCTGGCGCTGATGGCGTAAACCGTCCCGAGTACGGCTACCGCCACCTCGCGCGCGGCCATGCCTGGGATCAGCGCGATCACCATTTGCCAGTTAAAGCCAATCGGCGCAAACAAGGGGGCGAGGGCAATGCCTATAATGCCCGCGAAGCTGTGTTCGATCTGCTCGGCATAGCCGCCGGGGCCGAAGGTTGAGAGAATCCAGATGATGACCATCACGATGAAAATGATGCCACCGGCACGGCGCAGGAAAATCTTCGCGCGCTCCATCAGCCCCAGGGTCAAGTTCCGTAATGAGGGTAGTTTATAGGTGGGCAACTCCATCACGAAACTGTCGATCTGCTCGGTATAGACAAAGCGCTTGAGCAGGAACGCAATGATAAGCCCGGCCATAATCGCCGTCATGTAGAGGGCAAACATGACGACCCCTTGCAGGTTGAAGCCACCCCAGATGCTGCGCTCGGGGATGAAGGCGGCGATCAGCAAGGTGTAGACCGGCAGGCGGGCCGAGCAGGTCATGAGCGGGGCGAGCAGGATGGTGGTTAAGCGGTCGGATTTATGTTCGATGGTGCGCGTGGCCATAATGCCGGGAATGGCGCAGGCAAACGAGGAGAGAAGGGGGATGAAGCTTTTGCCGTGCAGGCCCACCCCGCCCATCAGCCGGTCGAGCAGGAAGGCGGCGCGTGCCATGTAGCCGGAATCCTCGAGCAGCAGGATAAAGAAATAGAGAATCAGGATCTGCGGCAGGAAAATAATCACCGAGCCGATGCCCGCGACGATCCCCTCCACCAGAAAACTACGCAACAGGCTATCGGGAAGCGTGGCGCTTAACCAGTCGCCCAAACCAGTGGCGGCCATGTCGATCTGATCCATCGGCCCGGCCGACCAGCTGAACACCGCTTGAAATACCAGGAAAAGCAGGGCGGTCAGGAATGTGAGACCGAGCAAGGGGTGGAGCAGGAACCCGTCGATCCGATAGGTGGTTACGGGTGGGGTGCCATAGGCAACCCCAGCTTCATCCAGCAAGTGCAGCGCGGTTCGGTTTAGGGCGCGCAGATCGGTGGTGGAGGGTTCAACCCAGGTAACTTCCGCGGGGCGCGTGCGGCTGGCGAGCGACTGATCGATCGCCTGCAGCAATGCATTGAGCTTGCCACCCCGTACCGCCACCGTGGGGATGACCGGGACGCCTAAAAGTTTGGAAAGCACCGAGCAGTCGATGTTAAACTGGCGCCGGGTGGCAATGTCGAACATGTTGAGCACAAGGATCATCGGCACGCCGAGTTTTTTGATCTCAAGAGCAAAACGCAGATGCAGCTTTAAATTGGTGGCATCGGCCACGCAGATCACAAGATCGGGCTGGCCAACTTCGGCCACCTGGCCGAGCAGCACATCGCGGGCGACCGCTTCATCGGGACTGCGCGCACGCAGTGAATATGCGCCCGGTAAATCGAGCAGGCGGAAGGGCTGGCCTGCCGCTGTGTGAGCGATGCCTTCCTTACGTTCAACGGTCACGCCCGCATAGTTGGCGACTTTCTGGCGGCTGCCGGTCAGGCGGTTGAACAGGGCGGATTTACCCGCATTCGGGCATCCGGCCAGGGCAATGAGTGGAAGCGAGGGGGTCATTGCACCAACAATTCTACCCGGATCGCGGCGGCGTCATGCCTGCGCAGAGCAATAATCCGGTCATGAAGGCGGATTGCCAGGGGATCGCGGCGCACGGGCCCTTCATGCAGGAGCGTTAGTTCCATGCCTTCCTCAATACCGATCTCGAGTAATTTCCGCGCCAGCGGTTCGTCTGCGTCGATATGGGCGATACGGGCGCGATCACCACGGCGTAACGACGATAGTTGCATTGGAAAGCCTCCTCGGATGTCAGCGGCATACTGGAACGGGAGGGGCTTTGCAAGTGATTCGCAAGTAACGTTGGGGAATGTTGATTTGCATAAAAAAAGGGAGCCCGGAGGCTCCCAATGAAACACGTTCGAACGAGATCAACGTGACTACTGCATTACTGGACTTTACGCGCACCAGCCTTACCAAAAGATGGCGCTGCGATTACAAGTTGTTAATATGAAGAGGAAGTGGAAGTTAAACCGTTACCGTAACCGCAAGGCCGCGAGGCATCGCGTCGCTAAGCTCGATGTGCCCATGGTGCAGCTTGACAATCGCATAGACGAGGGAAAGGCCAAGCCCGGTTCCGGGAAGCGAACGGCTGGGATCGACCCGGTAAAAACGGCGAAATACGTTGGGTTTATGCTCAGGGGTAATGCCGGGACCATTATCCTCGATGCGAACTACGCCGCCCTGGGTGCCGGGGGCAATCGTGACGCTGATCGCACCACCTGCTGGCGTGTATTTAATAGCATTATCGAGCAAATTGGCGAAGGCTTGGAATAGCAGGTCTTTATCGCCGACCGTATTGGCCGGCTGGCTGTCGATCACCAACGTGATCTGTTTTTCGGTGGCGAGGGGTTCGTATAAATCAATCACATCCTGCATCACGCTATTGAGATGGACTTCGCGGAAACCTCCATGGCGGCGGGCCGTTTCAATATTTGAAATGCGCAGGATGGCCTGGAAGGTAGAAAGCAATGCATCGCACTCCGCGACTAGGTCGGCTAATTGCCGTTCTTCTTCTTCGCAGGCATCGGGATCGATCTGCGCCCGTAATTCATCGAGCCGGTTGCGCAACCGGGTGAGCGGGTGACGCAGATCGTGCGCGATATTATCGGACACGGTACGGGCGCCATGCATTAACTGCTCGATCTCGGCCAGCATACGGTTAAGCACATCGGTCATGCTGCCCATTTCGCCGCGGCCCAGCGGGATACGCTGCGATAAATCGCCGGTGCGGATAATATTATTGGCGGTTTCGGCAATTGCATTGATGCGGCGGCTAGCCATACGGCGTGTTTGCAGAATTCCGTAGGTGACGAAAATGGTCAGCCCCAGGGTGAGTACGGAGAGAAACTCCCATTTCCATTGCCCCATCAGCAGGGCGTAGAGCTTAAGGGCTAACAGGATGCTATTTGCCAGCAGCACCATGCATAACAGTTGCATGAGCGGACTAAACTTATCCAGATGTGGCTTCATGATGCTCCTTCGGCGCCAGGGTATTGTGCCGAAAAGGAGGGCTGCCGCCAAATGAACTTTTGCTAATAATTGTGTTTGGGAATTGAATTATATAAATATTTTATATGGATCCTGAGCCTTGGAGACCGGTGCCGCATCTTCTATCGTATATCCAGCACCCCGGATGGTCTTAATCATGGATTCGCCGGGGGATTTTTCGTCGATTTTCTGGCGTAAGCGGGAGATATGCACGTCAATCACGTTGGTTTGGGGATCGAAATGGTATTCCCACACATGTTCGAGTAGCATGGTGCGGGTGACCACCTGGTTTTTGTGACGCAGGAGAAACTCCAGTAATTTAAATTCACGCGCCTGCAAGGGAATAGCGTGGCCCCCACGCGTTACTTTGCGGGCCAGTACATCCATCGTGAGATCACTGGCCTGAAGCACAATGTCGCTATGGTTGCTAGGCTGGCCACGACGGCCAAGGATTTCCAGACGGGCCAGCAACTCCACGAAGGCGAAGGGTTTAACGAGGTAATCGTCGCTACCGGCTTTCAGCCCTTCCACCCGGTCGTCGACCTCGCCCAGGGCACTGAGAATGAGGACGGGGGTGTGATTGTCGGCGCCGCGCAGGGTTTTGAGGATTTTTAGCCCGTCGATTTCCGGCAGCATGCGGTCGAGAATCATCACGTCGTAGCGTTCCGTCGTGGCAAGAAAAAGCCCGTCCTTACCATTTTCAGCGATGTCGACGGTGTGGCTATGTTCGCGCAATCCCTTGGCGATATAATGCAGGACGTCGAGATCGTCCTCCACCACCAGAATACGCATGGGTGGGTGTGCTGCAGTGGCCATCGGTTTCTCCTCGGCTTTTTCCCCCTGGAATCCCAGACGACCTCGTGGGGCCGCCCGCTGATTATGCACAAAAAAATGCAACCGACAAGCAAGGTCGTGCCATGGCAATGCACGGTCTTGGTGTTTTTAAGTAGGCGCGGGCGTGCGGTTGCGACCTCCCACTTTTGAAAAACCGCATGTGACGGAAATATAATCAAAAAAGCGGCCTGTTTGTCATACGGTTGTAACATTGATGTGCGAGGGTGGAAGCTGGAGAGGTACTCTTGGTAACGCTATCGACACCGACTGGAGCCGAAGGAAAACAAAACGTGTTTGACCGTTTTGTGGATCAGGTGCGTTTTGCAACGCCCGCCTGGATTGTGAACAATGGCTCNNCAGGCGTTAGCGGACAGTATGAGCATTGCGTCGTCGCTGCGTCCCGGCTCGCAATCCAACCCCCGTTTATGGGCCAATCTTATTACGCTTGCCACGCTTGTGCCGGGTTCAATCTATCAGGAAAAGCAGATATCTGCGGAAGAGGAAGCGGCAGAATCGCGCCTAAGCCCGCTTGCTTACGTGGGGCAGCGGTTGAAATATGCGCTGAACCCGAAGGACCACGTGGTCGAGATGGTGGGGGTGGCGACGATTCTGAACGGCGTGCTGACCATATTTTCGGGGGTCAAGCAATCGTCGTGGAAGAACCCATCATGGGAATTGATGACGGGGGCGTTCACCATGGCCGCCGGTTCCGCGTTGACCTTCATGCGTGATCGTCAGCGCGCCTGGCAAACATGGACAGGGATTTTCCTGGGGCGGATGCCGTTCAAAGCGCTCCAATCGGAGCAGGCATGGAACCGCGGCTATACGGATCGCGGTATTCGCCCGGGCGATAAATACCAATCGGCCAATTTGGGACTGCAGCTTTTCGGCAATGTGTTCAGTACGTTCTATGGCGGCGTGAAAAAGCTGCCCGATGGGCGCATTGTACATTTGGGGGCGAATACGAGCGGGGCCGAGGATATCGCGACGGCGCGGCCCACAAACCAGCTTGAACAGGTTGCCAGCCACCAGCCGATGCAAGCCACCCCAGAATTGCTGGAGCGGAGCGCATGAGTACTTCCTCCGAACAGCAAATGGAAACGAGCGCGGGTGAGGCGCCTTCTGTTGCAGAGAAATCTGCAAAAACGCGTTCTATACAAACTGCATGGACAGGCGCCACCAATGCCATCGCGGATTTGTTTGGCACCATACGGTACAATGCTGTGCGAGCATTACCGGCAGCTATCGTCAATAATTCTTCTAATCTACTCGGTGTAGCGCATGTTTTTACTGAAGCGATTATGTTTAAGGCCAGTGCGGCCGATGGCATTCTCGTAAAAGATGCTACATGGTGGGAATGGCCGTTTAAAGCTGTTGTTAAAATATATAAAGATGCATTTAACAAAGCAAAGCAACATGGCGCGCCGATAAATTTTTTTGAAGGCAATCCGGCGGCGAATCTCGTTAAATTCATTGGTGATCCGAAAGCAGCGACGGAGCGAGAAATTCTTGCGCAAGGGGTCACGCATGCTCCCGAAAACGTCAAACTCAACAATAACTGGCAGACGCGTTCGACGTTAGCCGGGCTCACGGTATGGGGTTTAAGCGCGGTTATTCCCGACAAGAAAGAATCGGAAGAAGATATTGAGCATATGGCTATCATGCAGAAAACGCAGCCTGTACGGTATGTGGGCGAGCGTTTGAAGCAAGCGGTGTGGTTTCCTGAGTGGCCCGATCATAAACGGCAGATGATTGGACTAGGCATTTTTGCTTCCGGCGTTTTCTCTATTCTTGGTGCATGGCGGAATCGCGATAAAAAGGCACCTATTCCTAAATTTAAATTTCGTGGCGATGTGCTTGGAACGGGGCTGTTCACCTTTGCCAGCTCGTTTCCATTGCTGTTCGCTTCCGACGATCAACGCGGGTTTGGTGGGTTCGGTGCATTGATGATGGGGCGTCTCTTATTTTTGCCGGGCAGCATCTACGGTAAGTTTAAAGATAAAGAGGATGGTGCGTTATCTTATTTCGGGGCGAGCGCCGCATTCCAAGCAGAAAACTTAACGCAGGCATTGATCGGCGGTGCCGAGAAAAATCCCGATGGCACCATCGTAGATCATCAGGAAATTCGCAAAACCATCAAGCAAAAGGCACAAAAAATTCAGGATAAGAAGGCTAATTTAGCTGACTACACAGACAGCACTCCGTCTACCGTTATTTCGCATGTTGATATGCATGCAGCGGCTATGCCTCAACGGGTGGCAGCACATCAGGAGAAGCAACAGGCAGTGGCGATGCCGTCAGCCTAAAGCAGGCTACCGCGAAAATAAAAAAAGCCGGAGGTTTTAGCCTCCGGCTTTTTCGCAGGTATTTTTTAATTACGGTTACTGCACCTGGGCTTTAAACTCGATTTCTACGCGGCGTTCCTGTGCCATGCAGGCGATTTTGTCGTCGCGTTTTTTGATGGCACCGCAACCCTCGGCTGGGCTGGATTTGCCCAGGCCACGAATATCGCCCACGCTGGTATCCAGGCGCGTGCGCTGGTCGAGGTAGTTTTTCACGGCATTTGCCCGCTGATTCGCCAGAACTTCGTTGTAGGAAGTGCTGCCAAACTGGTCGGTAAAGCCGTGGATGCTGACATCGGCGATGGCCAGTGAGTTGTTCACGACGGTCGCGAGATTATCGAGCTTGCTTTGTGCATCGGCACTTAACTCGGCACTATCAAAGGCAAAATAGATGGTGCGTTGTTCCAGCGTCACCACCGGCATGGGTTGCGGAGCTGGTGCTGCAACGGGAACAGGGGCCGGAGCCGGTTCAATCGCGCAGGGGTCGGCCCCTTCCATCCATTTGGTGCGGACGCAGTTATTGTTGCTGTCGGCTACGGGATTGGTGTTTTTATCGTACGCCGCGTCGTTGGACGGGGCGGCGTAGGCGGGAAGGGCAAGCAGCACCATCGCTGCACCGAGAATGAATTGTCGCATGTTAGTACTCCTGTGGGTGTTAAGGGCCACACGCTACCCCAACCCGGTATAAACGCAAAATTAGGAGATGCGGTTATGGGGATAAACCGCTCAGGCGGCGGATAGCTTTGCACGGCGGCGGGCGACGGCCTGCTCGATAGACTCGATCATGGCCCCGGCGATGTCGTAGCCAGTGCAACCTTCGATGCCTTCGAGGCCCGGGGATGAATTGATTTCCAGCACTTTCGGGCCGGTGGCGGAGCGGATAATATCGACCCCGGCAACTTTCAGGCCCATGGTCTGGGCCGCTTTGATGGCAATGCGCCGTTCCTCGGGGGTTACTTTAATTTCGGTGGCGCTGCCGCCGCGATGGATATTGGCGCGGAAATCGCCCTCCGGCGCCTTACGCTGCATGGAAGCGACGACTTTACCGTCGATGACAAAGCAGCGAATATCCTTGCCCTGCGCTTCGCGCACGAATTCCTGTACCAGGATCTCTGCTTTCACGGCTTTAAACGCGTTGACGAGCGACTGGGCGGCCTGGTCGGTCTCGGTAAGAACCACGCCGACCCCTTGGGTGCCTGACAGGAGCTTTACGACCAGCGGTGCGCCGCCGACCATTTTAATGAGCTCTGACGTGTCCTGCGGGGAATAGGCAAAGCCGGTGATGGGCATGGGAATCGCCTCCTGTGCCAGCATTTGCAGCGAACGGAGTTTGTCGCGCGAGCGGGAAATGCCGATGGAGCCATTGAGGCAATAGGCGCTGGTAATTTCGAATTGGCGCAACACCGCGCAGCCGTAGAAGGTGAGGGCCGGACGAATCCGCGGGATGACGGCATCGAACTGCTCGAGCACTTCGCCGCCGCGATAATGCATTTCCGGCTCGTTGGCGCTAATGTTCATGTAGCAATGCTGGATGTTAATGAAGCGCACATTATGGCCACGGGCGCGCCCTGCCTCGATAAGGCGGCGATTGGAGTAAAGCTCGCGGTTTGTGGCAAGCACGGCGATATTGAGCCCGCCATCGCTCACTTTTTTGACGCTGTAGAAGCGGCGCAGCTCGGCATCGGTATGTTTGCCCTGGCAAAAGGATTTTTCAGGATCGATCAGCATACGGCCCTGCATGGCCTCGCGGCCGAGCAGCATGCGGTAACCCATGGCATCGCGATTGGTAAGGGTAAGCTGGATAGTTTGCAGCTGGCTGCCGATGCGCACCGTGGTTTCGATCACCGGGCGGCTTTCGGTATGGCCAGAGGAGGATTTCACCGCCCGCTGGTCGACCAGCTTGGCTTTGCACTGGATCGTGGTGCGGCGGTCTTTTTGAACCGGGCGGACATCGAAGCTCACCCATTTTTCGCCGCGCACCGTAATGGTGCGGATGTTACTGGCATGCAGCGCACTGGTGCGCGCGCCGGAATCGATTTTCGCTTTAATGGCCGGAATGGCAAGATCGGGCAGGGCGCACCATTCTTCCTTCCCGATGACAAGCTTCTGGGTGATCAGCATAAAACCGTTCGATGAAAATGGCGGACTGAAGCGTCGTCGTCCGTGCTCGGTTCGTCATGTACTACGGGTACATTCCTTCCCGATGCGCGGGGACTCCTTGCATTCCATCCATTTTGATCGAACGGAATTCAAGGAAAAACAGCGCTAGCCGAGGCGCAGGTAAAAAGCAATGGGGGAAATGAAAACGGGCGGCCTTTGAGGGGCCGCCCGTTGGGAATAAAAGGCCGTCGCTTATGCGTACGGATCGGCCACGTTATTGCCGGAGAAACTACCCACCGACAGATCGTTTTTGTTGATGCCCACCAGGGTAATGGTGGAGTTAGTATTAAAGGTAATCACCGTGTCGCTGCCTACCTGGGTCATCATGGTGGAGAGCTGCTCCCATGTCGGCACAAGGCTCAGCATGTTCTCGAAGTAAATCAGGTCGTTACCAATCTGGAAGTCGGTCACGATGTCATGGCCGAAATCGACATTGGAGAGGCTGGTGGCATCGGTATGGTTGCTGAAGATGAAATAATCGTTGCCGCCGCCACCGGTGATGGTGTCGTTACCTAAGCCGCCGCGCAGGTAATCGAGCCCGTCGCCGCCATCGAGCACATCGTTGCCGGCCTGCCCGTAGATCGTATCGGTGCCGTTACCACCGATGAGGATGTCATTACCATCTTCGCCATGAAGGCAATCATTTCCTTCATCGCCATAGAGCGTATCGTTGCCGGTACCACCATGGAGGGTATCATCCCCGTTATCGCCGTGGACGAGGTCATCGCCTGCATCGGCCCAGACGGTATCGTTACCGTTTCCGGCATGGATGGTATCGTTGCCATCGAGCCCATCTTCGTAGGAGAGGTCACCGCCGAGGATTTCGTCGTCGCCGTCACCCCCGTAAATGAGGTCTTCATCGTGCCCGCCATAGATACGGTCATTTCCGTTCTGGCCGTAGATGGTGTCGTTACCCGCTCCTCCGAAAATGGTGTCGGCTTCGTCGTTTTCGCCTTCATTGTTGGCCGCGGTGCCGTAAATGAGGTCGTTGCCATTCTCGCCCAGCAGCCAATCTTTACCCAAGCCGCCTTCAATGGTGTCGTTGCCGTCATGGCCGTAGACAAAATCGGTATGGCCGCCGGCATTGACGAAATCGTCACCCTGATCGGCGTAAATCGTGTCGCTACCGTTGCCGGCGAGGATGGTATCGTCGCCGAAGTCACCAACCAGTGTGTTCCAGCCGTCGGCCCCGAGAATCAGGTCGTTGCCGGTGCCGCCATGCAGTACGCTCGATTGAAAGCCGCCGTAAAGCGTGTCGTCGCCATCTTCACCATATAATTCATCAAAGCCGGATTCGCCGCCGTAAATATAGTCGTTGCCCGTCCAGCCATACAGCAGGTCATCACCGCGGGTGCCGAGAACGATGTCGTCCCCCGCATCGCCTGATCCGATACCGCCGCGCATACCATAGGTGAGGCCGGGGGTGTTGCCGAATTCAATATAGTCATTGCCGTCGCCGCCCCAGAGATAATCCTCGCCGCCGCCACCATAGATGTAATCGTCGCCCTGGTCGCCGCCGATGGTGTCGTTGCCGGTGCCGCCATGGATGGTGTCGCTATCTTCCCAGCCATAGGCATAGTTGTTGCCATTGCCGGTATACATGATGTCGTCGCCGGTCCAGCCGTAGATGGAATCGTCGCCGTCGCCCGCGAAAATGGTATCGTTGCCGGCGTCGCCTGAAATCAGGTCGTTGCCAGCGTTGCCTTCGAGGTAGTCGTTGCCGTCCCACCCGAAGATGGTGTCGTTGCCGGCACCGCCATAGATATCGTCGTTGCCCCAATCGCCGGTAAGGTAGTCGTTGCCGCCACCTGCGACGATGGTGTCGTCGCCGTTCCAGCCATATACGGTAGAATCGCCGTCGCCCTCGATGATGTAATCGTTGCCGTTTTCCCCGCCGATCAGGTCGTTGCCGCCATTGCCGTAAATGACGTCATTGCCGCTGGAGCCGTAGAAGCCTTTGCCATCGGAACCGGCATCGTTGCCTGTGGTGCCCTGGAACGTACCCGGGATGTCATTGTCGCGGTTGCCGGCAGGAAGGTTAGGGATAGCGGCTTGCGCTTTGGCGTTCACGTGCAATGGTGAAAGATAATGCGGCTGGGTTTTATTGCCGTTTTGAAACCAATCCCACAAATCGTTCTTGGCATCTTGCTGCGTTGTTCTATCAACCATGGTGTCCGTCCCCTTTGTTCCTGCCAGTATGCGATGGAAGTTTTAACCAATCGCTAAAATTTTAGTTAATAAATCTTAACTACTCCTTTTTAGGGTTTTGCGCAATACTGGATTTATGAAGCTTTTGTGACGGAATAAAGGATTGAATTTTATCGAAATATTTTGGTTCACAGGGCGCCATTTATGCCGTATAAATTTTCTATAAGATACGTTCGTCTATTTTTTTAGCGATCGCTAAGCAGGAAGCGGAGATTTTGCATGTTATTTGGACGACGGCGTCGGGGAATCGGGCTGAGCGGATTACTGGTTATCGGCGCCATTTTATATTTCTCCGGTGCAGCAGGATGGGTCTGGGGCCGCTTGCTGCAATTTGAGCCGCAATGTTACAGCCTACTGGCGGAAATGGGTACGACCATGGGTGGCGGCCTATGTAACGGCATCGGCCGCACTGTGCAGGCGACTGACCGTACGATCAAGGATTTGGATGGCTCGATCGCGCGCGGTGTCGATTCGGTACGGGGTATGATTGAGGGACGCACGGGACTCTCGACGGCAATCGGTGAGGTGGAAGTCAGCCAGACACTGGCCAAACTGGGTAGCTCGAGCAGTGAGCTCGGGTTGTTATTCCGCTACGGCCCGAAATCGGTTGGCGGCAATGCCAATTCTACGGAAAAACTGCGCTCGGCACTTGACCATTTTACCATTGCCCAACGCTATATGGGCGGTGACGGGGAATCTGCGTACCGGGCCGTACCATGGCTTGAGCAAGGGGCTCGGGTAGATGAGGGATACGGGTTGTTACCGCAGCTTTCCCTGGCAGAGCTTTATCGGGGCGGTACGCCCGATGTGCAGCAGAACCCGGTACAGGCCATTCAGTACTACCGCGAGGCTTATCGGTCGATCGACCTGTTGCAACAGGCCANNCGTTGCCTTCCTCGCCGCAAAACGTGCAGGCACAGCTGGCGGCGACGATCCGGCAGCTACAGGCGCAATAAAAAGTACGTATCGGCACGCTGGTAACGTTCACGTTCGTCCGGCGGAATTGGGTGCTGCTGAAAACCTTCCGCCAGATAGAGCGCGCAGGCCGTTTTTAAGCTCGAGTTCGTGAAAATCCGTAAGGTATGGGCCCCGCGTAGACGTGCCCGCTGGATGCAGTGATGCAATAATTTGCGGCTAATGCCGCGGCCTTTAGCGTGCTCTGCCACACCTAACTTGCTGAACTCCATGATACCCGCGCCGCTATCTAGCAAGGCGGCGGTGGCGACAATTTCACCCTGCTGCTCTGCAAACCAGATTTCGCCGCCTTTTTGTATGATAGCCGATTCGGGCTGGGTCAGCATGACGTCGTCAATCAGCTCGACGGTAAAATACTGCGCGATCCAGGCGCGGTTATACTGGTCGAAATAGGGCGCAAGAGAAGGGGTATAGGCACGCATGCGTAGAGCCCCCCATGGGCGGTGGCAGGCTTGGTAGGTAAGCAAGACTAACGCCGCAAGACTGATGACCGGGGCAAGCGGTAAATAAGCGAACATGATGGCATACGTGGCGGCGGGAAGCAGCCAGACGAGCCCCCATACCAGACGATTGGCAGCTCGGGCAGGCGTTGTCCAAACATAGGTGAGCAGGGCACCCGCCACGAGGGTAAGATCGTAATGATACCCATACGGAGTGACCAGCAACGTGGCGATGGCCAGGCCGAGGATAGCGCGGGGCGATGCGCCGTCGCGAATGAGGATGGAATACGCCGCCAGTATCGCCATCAACGCGGCGAGCCCATGCAGGAGGATGGCGGGTGACATCGGTAGCCCAACGACCCGTGCAGCGGCATAGGTGCCCGGCATCATGGCGGTGTAGAAGCCTTTGAACACGGCGAGGAGTTCGTGCTGATAGGGAAGGGTATGGGCAAAGTAGTTTTGCCACGGGTCAACGCCCCACAGAGCAAGACTTAGCGCTGCGAGCGCCACGGTGGTGGTGCTGGCGGCGGCGATGGTTCGCCATTGGCCGAGCAGGAGCAGGGCAACCGGGATCAATAAGCCGAGATGGGGTTTGAACGTCAGTAGCCCGAAGAGGATACCCGCCAGTATGGGACGGCGGTTGAGGCAGGACCAGCCACCCAGAAAAAGCGCGGCGGTGAAAAAACCATTCTGGCCCGAAAGCAGATTAACCATCGCGGCCGGGCTGGTGAGCAGCAGCAGTAGAAACCCTCCACACCATAACGGGGTGTTTTTTGGGTAGGCGGCGAGGCCGTAGGCGAGCAGCCCCATGCTCGACCAGAGAAATAACGCGACCGGATAATCGAGCCACCCGAAAGGCAGGATAAACGGCAAGATAGTTGGTGGATACGACCAGTTATGAAACGGAAAGCCGATTCCCAAGACCTGCCGCATACTTGCGATATAGGTGGATAAATCGTAGCTCAGCGCGGGGTCACCCAGCCATGTCAGTCGGGCCGTATGCCATATATTGACAAAATCGCGACCGATGAGATAGCCGGTGACGTCGTACATGCCGGCTGCGGGCCAGTATGCCTTTAGCACGATGCCGCTTAAGAAAAGTACTCCAAGAACGGACCAAAGACCAAGCCAGCGCGGTGGCGACTGCATGCTACATCTTTTGTTCGACGGTCGTGGCGAGCTCGTTGTATTTTTCGGCGTTACGCTCACCAAGAAGCACCAGTCCGCCGAGCATGACGAGAATAATCACCGCCGCAATCAATGCGTATTCGATGGCGGTGGCACCGCGTTGATTGGATAGGAAATGTCGCATGGCTGGCCCCAAAATAAATGGCCTGCGAATCGCTTCGCAGGCCATTTTTATACGGCTGGTTATACCGTAATCCAAGCGAAATATTAGAGTTTGTCGCTCACGTTGGTGAAGGTCGAATCGAGCTTGTCGCCCAGTGTTTCCATTGCAGCGATGGCGGCAACGGCGATGAGGGCTGCGATCAGACCATATTCGATGGCGGTAGCGCCGGATTCATTGCTAAGGAACGATTTGAAAAAGTTCGTCATTTGGATCTCCTGTCAGACGATGGGGTGGCCCTGGCCACAAAAAAACGCTGGTATCCAGCTAAGGACGACCATAGCAAAAAAGGCGGCTCGGCGCAAAGTGAAACCGCCGTGAGCGCCCATCTTTCGTATGAAATTTTAATTGTATTTTAGTAGCCTGCGCGATGTTTGCCACAGGGGAGTGCTTGCTTCCAATGCTGACAGAGTAGCTCAAGCCCATCGCAAAGCTGTCGATGTTCCGCCGCTAGTTGCTCCGCTAACCGGATATTTTTCCATGCGTTCTGCTGTAGGCGTGGCAGAAGAAAACGTGGCTGCTCGTTATAGATGCACAGCCGCATGACGGGTTCATAGTGAAGCTGCTGCTGCAATAGGGCGGTAGCTGCATGGTATTCGGCCTCACGGCTCTGCCGCCAGGTGGGGTCATCGGGGGCGTTGCCCGCTTTCTCGGCCGCGTCGCCATAATGGGTTGTCAGGTGGGGCGCACCATAGCGAATCGTGTATAGCCATCGCAGATGCAGCCCGCTCCAATGTTGCTGGGGGGTGATGAGCTGGCGGTCGCGGCAGAGATCGATCGGCTCTGCTGTCACACCGCACGCTTGTTTGAACCGTAGTTCGGGGGTGCCCAAATCCACCCGTTCGGGGGATTTGGGCGGGCGGCCACGCCGCGTGGTAAACCCCATTCAGTGAGCCTTAAAAAGAGACGGGGCATGCGTGGAGGCGTAGGCCGCCTGACGGCCTGCGGCTTCACGCGCTTTACTGCGCCAACCCTGCCCCACCGGCAAACGCCATTGGCATCCTCGAGCCAGTGCCTGTCGTACCCTGCCGCGTACATACTCCGGATCGAGCCCGGCATTATCGCATACCGTTTCGAAATCGGATTCATTGCTTAGAAGCCAGTGCAGGGCGTCGCTGCGGCATCGTTGGGCTTCGGATTTGCGGGATTGACTGGCGGCATCCATTAATGCCTGGGTGATCACGGCGCGCCAAAGTCCGGGTTCGTGATCGGCAAAGGAGCCTTGGGTACGGTGGTAGGGAGAAACGGACGTAGCGGTGGTCATGCCACGGGTAGCGGACATAGCAACTCCATCAGGTTTTCTAAACTAAACAGCCGTTTGGCGTGGTTTTTTAAAAGGACACATGACGGCCTTAGAAGCCGCTTGCGAAACAAAAACAATTCAAGGTTGTAATACTTTATAATAATACAACCATCAAGAATGTTTTTTTATAGTTCAGTACCTTCCCGGTGGAGGCTCTACTTGGTAGGCTAAACAATGATACCATGCCAGAAATTGGCAAAAACTCATGTTATTCAAATTAATAGACGCTTTGTTGCTCCCGGGAAGTGTCAACGCCCTGCAACTAATGGACAAGTATGCCCCCAGTAAAACGAAAGAAATCCACCCGCTCGGCCGCAGCCGTCCTCACGGGGGGCAGCCTGGCAGAATCCGTGCAGCAATGCAGTCGGCTGGTGCAGACGGTGCTGACCGCCCTGGAGGGCTTGCTTGCCCAGGCGAAGCCTGAAGAAAAGAGTGAACTGATTCTGGGAACGGGGGGCATTATGGCGCAATTGCCGAAACTGGTGCAGCTTCTGGAGCAATTAGCGGCGCATTCTGTGGCCCTTAGCGCGACGGCTACGCCGCAGGAAGAGCTGGCGCCGACCATGAGTGCGGAAGACTGGCAGGTGCTGAAAGCCTGGATCGAGGAAGGTTAGTGCAGTTGCGATGATCCCGGAGGGAGGGGCACTTGCGCGTGGTGCGGTAATAAGCCGCCTGCTTTGCGCGCTGTATCGCGGTAGCGGGCGGATTTGAGTGCATAGCGCTTCCAGAGGGGCGAATGGCGGTCGATCGCGGCGAGTAGTTGGAGTTGATCGGCCCCTTCGTCGTGTAATCGGCGAGCGGTTTGTAGCATTTCAGCGAAAAGCTGCATCAACGGGCCCTGACGATAGGCATCGAAACAGGGGGCGAGAATCACCTGCTCGGCCGACTCGGTCAACACTGCTTCCCAGGAAGAAGGGAGTGTCTGGTGTTCCTGATGCGCTTCAAGCATGGCGTGCCAGCGCTTGCGCAGGATTACGTTGCGATGGGATGTTTCGGCCGAGTCGGTGATCATCATCGGTTCATAGCGGGCGCGCTCGAGTGCAGCGTCGAGAAGAAACTGGCGGGTGAACGGCGCATGGTCAGATAAATGGGCGCGCAGCAAAGCGGTGGCCTCCTGCGGGCGGAGCTGGCCTTCTTCGGCAACATCGTGAGTGAAGTTGACCATGGCGGCCAGAAGATCGAGGATTTTAAAGGTTGGCATGTAACGGACGGTCTCGGGCGTCAGTAATTCGCTGGCTCGTGCGCGTAAGAACTGCTGCAGCATGGCGGCATGTGGCCCCGACCATTGCTTGAGGGAGACAAATTCGTCGATCACCTGATGAAAATTAAGCTGGGGGGATTGCGAAACCATGGAGACATGGTACCAGAAAAAGAGCGAGGTGCCTAGACCTCGAACCCGTATTTTTCCTTGAGGTAGTCTTTTACTTCCTGCGATGGTTCCTCGCCATAGCAAGAGGCGACGACCTTGCCGAAATCCTCCAGATCGATGGTGCCATCGCCCTCAATCGCCTTGAGGAAGGCGGCCTCGCGCGGCGCTTCCACCAGCACGAAATAATAGGCCCAACGGCCAGTTGTATCCTTCGCTTTGAGCTTATGGATCAAATGGCCTTTCTTGGCGATGATCGTATCGACGAAGGATCGACGCTTTTCTTCCATGAATCTGTTCTCTGGCGCTTAGTGCGCTGGTTATCTCATAACCATAGGAAATATTTGGCATTATGACAAGCACACAATCGTGGCGCACTCGGGCATGGCAGCGGGCTAATGCGCGACTGGATAACAAAACTGGCAAGGATTTCTCGTTATTTTTGCGCCGGGTAATGCAGACAATTGCACCAGGTGCCCGCTATTTGCCCAACTGGCATTTAGGGGCGATTGCGGCGCATCTTGACGCCTGCGCTGCGGGGGAGATGACACGGCTGATCATCAATATGCCGCCACGCATGCTGAAATCGACCGTGGTTTCGGTGGCCTGGCCTGCCTGGCTGCTAGGGCAGGACGCAACGACGCGGATTATGGCGGCCAGCTATGCGCAGGGGCTTGCGAGTAAATTATCGCAGGATTGCCGGTTGGTGATGCAGGCGCCGTGGTATCAGCGGGTGTTCCCGGAAACGGTGCTGTGCCCGCACCAGAACGAGAAGGAAAAATTTGCCACCACCCGACGTGGCTACCGTTTCGCTACATCCGTTGGGGGAACCGCGACGGGTGAGGGCGGGCGGATCCTGATTGTGGACGACCCACTAAATCCGTTGCAAGCAAGCTCGCATATCCAGCGGCAGGCGGTGAATGACTGGTTCGACCATACGTTTGCGTCGCGGCTGGACGACAAGCAGCGCGGCGCGATCGTGCTGGTGATGCAGCGGTTACATGTTGAGGATTTAAGCGGCTACTTGTTGCAACGTGGGGGCTGGGAGCATTTATGCCTGCCCGCGATTGCGCCCGAGCGGACAACTATCACGTGTGGTGAATATAGTTATACGCGGGAGGCGGGCGAGGCCCTTCACCCGCTTCGGGAGCCGTTACCCTTGCTGGAGCGAACCAAGAAGGAGTTAGGCAGTAGCCATTTTAACGCGCAATACCAGCAGCAGCCATTGAAGCTGCAGGATGCGCTGGTGAAGCCGGCATGGTTCCCGCGCTTTACATTGGAGGCGATGCTTACGCCCCGCGTACCGTAGCTGCGCGGTCGGCAACATTTTGGTTGGAGGGGGTTGTGGGTGTTTCGATCGCGTAATGCGCACCGCTTTGGCGGTCGTAGACACTGTTGGTAAACATAATGTCGGTTTTGCCTTCAAGCCGCGTACCGTCGGCAGAAATCGTATGGTTCATCGGCACATGGTCGAGAAATAAATTCTGTTCAATCGCGGCGTAACGCACGACCAGGTTGCGTTCCGGTGACAGGGTGAGTTGTTGCTCCTGCCCGTTGGCATCTTTCCAGAGGATGGTGTTGGGTGAAACGGCTTCGCTTACCACACGGTCGCCTAATTCCATTTTGAAGCGGCCGGTGGTAAATTCCACCCCATCCGGTAAGTGGGTCGGATGGTCGCCTTTGAAGCGGCCCTGTTCGTCGATCTGATAGATGGCAACGCCATGACCGGGGATTTCCACGGCGATGGCTTCGCCGGTAATGGGGTGCTTGCAATATTGCACTTTCAGCCCGTGCTGGAGTTTCTCTGGCGCATCGAGAATGTTGCCGATGCGGTCGGGCGAACCATTTTGCAAGGTGTCGTACAGAATGGCGATTTGATCGGGCCCAGGTTGATAGTTGCTGGTGGGCGCGGAGGCCTGATGCAATAACACATCGTCGATGCTGGCTGGGGTAGTATTTAGTGTTTGCATGGCGGTAGAGAATTCAGCCGTACGATTCTTCCATCCGTCGAGATAGTGCGCATGCTGCGGCGAATCTTTTGCTAATTCGCCGTAATAGGTGTTCCGCCAGACATTGAAGCGCGCTTCGGCTTGCGCGAGCTGTTGCGGTGTTGCATGTCGTAAGGCATCGAGCAACATGCCGTCCTGCCGGGCGCTGGTATATGGCTTGCCTTTGCTGGTGCCGAATACCGCACCATTATTTGCCTCGGATGACGTGAGGGCAGGGAATTGCGCGTATTGCTCGGGCGATAGGATATCCGACTCGCCGGGTGCCAGGGCTTTTACCAAATTCCACCGCGCGCGGGCGGGCCCGGCATTGATGCCCATATCGGCCATGTAATAGCAAAGCGGCTCGGGAAATTTATCGAAGCCCGGCTCCTGCATGTATTTCTCGTAATAGATAGTAAGCGCGACGTTCTGGGCGGCGATGATGTCGTAACTTAACGCCGCACCGATACCCTCGCGCGGCTCGTGGGTGCTCCGCGGCGGGGTGGTGGTGCTCTTACTGTAGGGGACAAGCCCCTCGGCAATGTAGTGCATGTAATCGCTGACATACTCATCGCGCGTGGCATCGGGCGCGGAGCGGATGCGTTGGAAATGCCGCTGGAGATTGGGCGGCAGCGTGGCGAGTCGCTGCGCGTCCATCTGCCGAATATTGTTTTCCATCACACTGTGGGTGATGCCGAACAAGGTTTCCGGATCCTTTGGTGATGGTGGGGTGTAGCCGCCTTCACTGGGAAGAATCCGGTCGCGGGCTAACTGATAAAATACGTCGCGCTTGCTCATAAGGGCTTAGCGTACTGGGAAGGGATTAAAATTATGTTAAACGGCTTCGGATGCGTGCAAAGCTGGGATACGGCGGTGAAAGCGGGGGCGGGGCACGATGCCAGCGCCTGTGCGACATTCTATTGGCGCGATGGGGCGCATTACCTGGTGGATATGCTGGTTGTGCGGCTGGAATATCCGCAGTTAAAACGCGCGATTATGCAACAGGCCGAGCGGTTTGCGCCAGAAGGCATTGTGATTGAGGATAAGGCCAGCGGCCAGTCACTGTTGCAGGATTTGCGGCAGGAAAGCAGTTTGCCGCTGATTGCGTACATGCCCAAAGGCGATAAGGTAGGCCGCTTTGTGCGTATCACGCCGATGCTAGAGGCCGGATTACTGCATTTGCCAAAGCATGCAAGCTGGCTCGCAGCATTGGAGCAGGAGCTGTTCAGTTTCCCCGATGGGGCGCATGACGACCAGGTAGATGCGATTAGCCAGTACCTGAACTGGCAGCGTGACCGGGCCCGGCAGGCGCGCCCTAACCTACGGAGAATCTAGCGGTTTGTCATGAAATGTTCATAATCGAGCCTGCGTTGGCGTGGTAAAGTGATAGGGTTAGGAAGTGTATGAATCAGACGCCCACACCATCATCAGAACCTACGGCGGTGAACGTGACCCCGCTGCCCATTCGGCTGGCGAGTGCCAGTTTGCTGGGAGCGTTCGGTGCGTGGGTTGGCCATACCCTCGGTAAAAGCGGCGACAACGCGACCCATAAAATGGCGCAATGGTCGTTCCGGGCCATCGGTGCGGTGTTCGGGGTGGCGATTTCGTGGTATGCCACCCGGCCCGAGGCAGACCGTTCGCAACAAGAGCGCGATGCGATGGTGGATCGCCCCTATGTGAGCAGTGGGCAACGGCGGATGGGGTTAATGGATGGCCCTGCCGGGATCGTGGATGCGGCCTCGGTGTCGCACGCTGGGCAGGTGGAAAATGCCTCGCGCGAACTTAACCGATAAAAAATGATCTACGCCCCTTCCGGGTTCGGTGCAGGACGATTACAACCTTAAATATAGGCTGGTAATTGTGCATCTGCAGCGATGCGTAATTTAGTTTCCCCCATTTACGATAGGTATCTCATGGCAGGCATGTTTTCATGGCTGGCGCGCCCGCATGCGCGCCCCACGACGGACGTTAAATCCTACCCCGCATCGAACGCCTTTATGATAGCACCCGGGCAACCGGTGTGGATGCGTCGGGATGCGACCAGATTTGCCGATGAAGGCTACCGGCGGAATGTGATCGCGCATCGGGCTGTGGGCATGATTGCCAGTGCGGCGGGCAGTGTGCCGTGGAAATTGCGCGAGGTGCGTACCCGTCGTTCGCGCTATCTCGATCAGCATCCGTTATTACAGTTGCTGTACCGTCCTAACCCTCTGCAAGGCGGTACGGAGCTGTTTGAAAACCTGATCGCGTATAAGCTGATCGGTGGCAATAGCTACCTGCACGCCATCGGGCCGAAAGGGGACGCGCCACTGGAACTGCACGTGCTACGACCCGACCGTGTGGCGATTATTCCCGGCGCGGGCGGCATTCCCAAAGCGTATCGTTACACCATCGACCAGCGGGCGGTGGATATGGCAGTCGACCCGATTACCGGCCAATCGCGCGTGCTGCATCTTAAGAGCTTTCACCCGCTGGACGATTGGTACGGCCTGTCGCCGATGGAAGCGGCGGCATACAGTATCGACCAGCATAACCAATGTGGGGCATGGAACCAGGCGTTGCTGCAAAATGGTGCTCGCCCTTCTGGGGCGCTGATGGTGAAGGCGGCTGACGGTTCGGCCGGGCATTTGAGCGAATCACAATTCGGCCGATTAAAAGACCAGCTCGACAGCCAATTCTCCGGCGCGGCCAATGCGGGGCGTCCGCTATTGCTGGAGGGTGGGCTGGAATGGAAAGACATGAGTTTAAGCCCACGGGATATGGATTTTATCGCCGTGAAACATTCCAGCGCGCGGGATATCGCGCTGGCCTTTGGCGTACCGCCCCAATTACTCGGAATCCCCGGGGATAATACCTATGCCAACCTTCAGGAAGCGCGGCTGGCACTGTGGGAACAGACCATTCTGCCGCTGCTTGAGCATGTAACCGATGCATTGAATAACTGGCTGGTGCCGATGTTCGATACCGCGTTGGAGCTGGAAGCGGATCGGGATGCCATCCCCGTATTTACGGCAAAACGGGACGCATTATGGGAACGGATTTCGCGGGCAGATTTCCTGACGTCGGATGAAAAACGTAGCTTACTGGGTATTGGAGCATAACGATGGAGAAGCAACGCAGCGCCTTTGCGCTGGAGATTAAATCCCTTTCGGAAGATGGGCGATTCGCCGGCTATGCCAGTGTATTCGACCTGACCGATACGCAACGCGATGTGATGCGCAAAGGTGCTTTCCTGCAATCGCTGGCGCAACGCAAGTATCCGGTGCAATTATTATGGCAGCACCAATGGGAAAGCCCGATCGGGGTGATTCGCCAGCTGTTTGAAGATAAACACGGGCTTTATGTGGAAGGAACGCTACTGCTGGATGTCGCGCGGGCGAAAGAAGCGCACGCGTTGCTTAAAGCCGGCGCCATCCGCGGTATGAGCATCGGTTATACGGTGAAACGTGCCCGCCGGGATATGGATAGAGGCGTGCGGGAATTGCTGGAAGTTGAATTGTGGGAAGTGAGCCTCGTTACACTGCCTGCTAACGAAGCGGCGCAAGTGACGGTAGTGAAATCTCACGACAGCTGGATGGCCTTAAACCGTGCGCTTGTCTGGGCAGAACGCACGTTGCTTGGCTAGGCTGCGTCTTCTTTAGTGGTGAGACGGCCTTCGCTGGAAACCTTAACACTAAGCACGGTGGGTTGCGCGTAATCCGGCACGGCGGTGGATTCGAGCAAGGCGGCATCGAGTGCGGTTTCTTTCAGGTAAAATACGTTGCTGGCCATGGCGGCATGACGCCGGGCTTCGCGCGTGTGTTCCTCGCTGATGCGAATCACGTTTTCGAATAGATGAAGCAGTTCGCGGGTCGAAAGCTCATGTACCCGACTGTCGAGGCAGAGCTGCATAGCCGCGGCGATAATCGTGCCCGCCCATTGCTGGTCGGCATTCGCCAGGGAAACGCCGTGAATGTTGTAATACGCACGGTTTACCAGGTCGGCGACCTGGTTTTTCAATTCCGGGTTGGCGGAAAATGTCGCGCGGGCAACGCGACCAAAGGCGACGGAGAAAGATTGCATAGTACCTTGCTTGCCAGGGCTCGAGCGAGCCGTTGATTGGTTTTCGCAGTGTGACCCCGCGTTAACCGCATACTATGCTGATGACGACCTATAGAAGCAATCGTTTTTCAGCGACTCATTAACAATGGGTTAAATATTGTGGATATTTACCATGCTAACTTAATAAAACCGTAACATGGGGCAAAAGTTAACACAAGTTAAAATTTGCTAGAATTTTATTAATATTTGCCGGGATGAGGAAAACCTCAATATCCGACTGATAATAAATCATAATCATAATTTTTTAACACGTAGAGGATTCTCATGACCATTCAAGAGATGACTGACCGTTTGCATTCCTTAGGCAATGCATGGGAACAGTTTAAACAAGTAAATGATGCCCGTCTGGGCGAATTAGAGCGTAAAGGTCACGCCGATCCGTTGTATGGAGAGCATCTGAGTAAGATCAGTGATGTACTCGATCAGCATAAGCGTCGGATCGATGTGATTGAAACAGCGAGCAGCCGCCCGGGGCGCAGTATTGCCGTCCCCTATGCTGCCGAGCCCTCGGAATACAAGGCGGCATTTTGCAACTACCTGCGCAAAGGGATGGATGCCGGACTCGAGCAACTGCAATTGAAGGCTCTGTCGGTTGGCACCGATGCAAATGGTGGCTACCTGGTGACGCCGGATATGTCGCAGACCATTGTGCAAATCATCAATGAATCATCGCCCATGCGCCAACTGGCTTCGGTCGAAACGATTTCGAGCGATTCGCTCGACCTGATTGAAGATGCAGGCGAGATGGAAGCGGAATGGATTGGTGAGACTGCGGACCGCGAGGATACGGACACGCCGAGCCTGGGCAAAAACAGTATCGACACGCACGAGATGTACGCCCAGCCGAAAGCAACCCAGAAGTTGATCGATGATGCGTCGATCGATATCGAGCGCTGGGTCGCAGAAAAAGTGGCAGAGAAATTCGCCCGCCTCGAAGGTACGGCATTTGTGAATGGCGATGGTAGCGGTAAGCCAAAGGGGATTCTGACCTATACAGCAGGCACCAGCTTCGGCCAAGTACAGCAGATCAATTCCGGCACCAGCGGGCAAGTGACTGCAGACGGTCTGATCCAGCTGTATTACGCGCTGAAGGATGAATATGCCAAACGGGCAACCTTCCTGATGCACCGGACCACGGTGCAGGCCGTGCGACTGCTGAAAGAATCGACCACCAACCAGTATCTGTGGCAGCCGGGTCTTGCGGCGGGCACCCCTGACACGCTGCTTGGTGTGCCGGTTGCGTTAGGAGCTGATATGCCAGCCCCGGGCGCCGGTACGCTTTCGGTAGTGATTGCCGATTTCAAACGCGCCTACCTGATCGTCGATCGTGTCGGTATCCGTACCCTGCGCGACCCGTTCACGGCAAAGCCTTTCGTGAAATTCTACACCACCAAACGTGTCGGTGGCGAAGTGGTAAACACGGATGCGATCAAGCTGCTTAAACTCGCGACGCCGGCATAAGGGATTTAGCACCCCGGCGGCCGTTCGTGCCACCCTCACCGGTACGCTTTTGATGGCGGTGCTAAAGGGCGGAAGGGGGATAAAACCCTCTTCCGCCCACTTTTTTTGCCACAAATAGGCAAAAAACCTTATGATAAGCGGGCGTAAGCCAGTGCAATATTGACGGCAGCGCTGGCCGACCTAATATGAGTGGCTAATAGAGGGGCAGTGTGAGCGAGCTAAGCCGGTCAGAAAAAATCCTTGCGGAGAAGACGGTCTGCGTCCTGCTGGTGCGTGGCGAAGACCCTGACGGCAAGCCGATTTTTGCGTATGTGGGAGTGCGTGCCGATAAGCTCAAGCCCTTTATGGAAGCTCAAAGCCAGGGGTTATTTTACCCGGAAGAATTCGGCATCGTGATTGAATCGGGCTATGGGGAGCCCGATGCCCAGGTGCAGGAACGGATGGAACGCGATTACGGTTTCAACCATGAAGGCATGCTGGATATCCCCGACCCTGACCAGGCGACCTTATTGGCGGCTGAATTAAGCATGAAAGCCAACAAGAAATCCGACAGCGACGCGTAAGCGCGTCTTTTTTTCCAAGATTTGGAGTTTTTCCATGAGTGACGATGTTTCATCGCGCCTGCGGCTTGTCACGCCGCCGGAAAGCGAACCTGTTTCGTTAAGTGAAGCGAAATTGTTTTTACGCATCGAGCATGATGCCGAAGATGCGGTGATTAACCGTGCGATCGCCACTGCCCGTGAAGCGTGCGAGCAGTTTTTACGTTCTGCCCTGCTGCCGCAGGAGTGGGAATTGACCGTCGGCTGTCATGGGCAGTTGCGCGTGCATTTGCCGCTGGCACCGGCCAGTGCGATCGATACGATTACGGCGGTGTCTGTTAGTGGCGAAAGCACCGTGCTGGATGAGACTGATTTTCGTCTGAGCCTGGATGGGTGCTCGGTATTTTTTGAACAGCCCCCTACGGCTGAGCAGATGCAGATAATTTACACGGCATCGTTGGCTGATACGGCGGCTGCGTTACCAGCCTTGCTTAAACAGGGTATCCTGCACCATGTCGCGGCGCTGACAGAGCATCGGGATGGTGCCGCTGCGCTGCCCATGGCCAGTGTGCCATGTTACCAACCGTTTCGCCGGATTGGCTTATGAACGGCATCGTAAGCCAGTTGACGGAACGGGTGACCATACAGCAAGCCGTGGCCACGGCGGACGCTTTTGGCGGTCGAAGCATTACGTGGAGCACGCTTGCCAGTGTGTTTGCCCATGTGCAGCCGGTGAAGCAGACCACGCGCGAACGCAGCCTTGCGGATCAGGCGAATGCACTGGCCGCGTATCGGGTGCGTATGCGTTACCGCAGCGACGTGAACGCCAGCATGCGTCTGCAATGGCGCCAGCACCAACTGCAAATCCATACGCTGCATGAAGCGGATGGCATGTTGGAGTTGCTGACCTATGAGGAGCATGTATGAGCGGACAGATGTTACAGGCCGTGCAGCAAGCGTTTTACACGAAGCTTAATGGCGATAGCTTGCTGATGGATTTGGTGAATGGCGTGTACGATGCCGTGCCTCAGCAGGTGAGCGTGCCGTATGTGGTGATCGGCGATGGAATCGCGGAAACCATGCCGCAGCTGCAGTCGGATATCAGCGAATGCCAGATGGCCTTGCATGTGTGGACACCGGGCGGCGGTCGCAAACGGGCGTTGGATATCCTGAACCGCTTACATGCATTGCTGCATCACGGCCAGCTGAGTGTGAATGGTGGGAGCTTATTGTCGATGCGGTGCGTGCGCGCGGAAACGGCAGTGGATGCCGATCAGGACCGGGTTTACGGATTACTTGAACTATCCCTGACCATGCGGGCCGATTGAGTGCGCCATGCAGACAACTGATCGATAATCGGCGGTAGGGATGGGTCGGTGCAAGGCACGCGGCCATAGACCATGCGATAGCTGGCGGCGGCAGAATCGGCAATGGGACGCACCGCTATGACGGCTGCCTCTAAACTTGGGGCGAGCTCGGCGCTATAGGCATATTGCACCAACGCCTGATAGGTGGCTTGATACTCGGCATCGCTCATAAAGCCGCAGCGGCTGAGTAAGAAGGTTACCGCGAGGACTTCTTCGATGCGCTGGGTGATGGCAGCGCCGCGCTGCTGGGCGTCGAGGCGAGCCGGTGTCGGGGCAAAGAGGTCGAGGATCAGGTCGGGCGGCGGTTCGTCGATGGAGGCCGTAAGCGGCAGCGGTGCAGGTGTGATAGTTGCCACTGCTGGCTTGGGCGCGGGCACAGGTTGAAAGCGGTAGAGGATGAACCCTACCGCGGCGAATAGGACCAGCCCGGCCAACACCCAGCGTGGGGCGCGCATTACGGCATTTGCGTGGGGGCGGTTTCCTCGCGGCAATTTAACTCCAGCCAGTCGCCCTGACCGACTTCCGCAGTCCAGAGCCGGTCGAAATCGTAACAGCGATAGCCCACGGTGAGGCGCTTGAAGCAAGTAGGCAGGGGGTCGACCTTCAAGGTTTCGCTGGTGGCCGGGAGGTTGCAGGTGAGCTTGCCATTGCACGCGGCGGCAATGACATCGCGGACGTTATTATGTTCGGCCTTGCGGGGGCGGGGTGATGCTTCACCCTGCGCCGGTATCCGCCATTCCTGCAAAGCCTGTTCTACAAACGGGTCGCAATTGCGGCCCCAGGTGGCGTTGTCGATGGTGATGAAGCGATGGCCGATGGTTTCAGTGACGGGCGGCTGCGGCTTTGGGCCGATGAGCAGATACAGTACCACGATGACCAGACAAATGGCGGCGATGGCGAGGGCATGAAATTTAAGATGGCGTGATTGCATAGGGCTCCCCGAATGGGGCTGAACCTATGCCAAGTGACGCGGTGGCGTCAACGAAGGATTGGCAACGGAAGGTGTTGCGGGAGGTACGAACTGCACCGGCGGTGTTTGATACGCCGGGCTCATATTGAGGCTATCGCGCGGCAGACCGGGCGGCGGCTGGTAGCCCACCAGAGCATTGGCGGCGATTAACTGGTCGTAGAGATTCTGCGTCGATTCCGGCTGTGCCGGGGCGGTGGTGGTATTCCATGCCACCTGATGCTGACCGGTGACCGCGGCTGCATAGGGAGCGAGGCGGGGATCGCTCTTCATGGCGGCATGAAGCATGATGGTGGAGCGGGCGATTTCCTGGCGCGTGGCGTACTCGCCGGCATCTTTCCAGGCGAGGGTCATGCCTTCACCGAAGCCTTCGCTTTGAATGAGGCGCGGCGTAGCCTGAATAAAACGCACAATAAAATTAAACGCCGAAGTGATCCAGTTACGGTTCCCCACCTCGCGCTCTACCAATTGTTGGAAAATTGCTTTGGTTGCAGGGTCCATGCCCGGGACAACGCTAAGCAATGCCGCCTGCGGATCGATGTTCTCGAGGGGATTGGTGAGGCTCATGCGCCCGCTCCGCGGTTGGGCGTGGCTTTTAGCTTCAGACCTAATTCGGTGGTGAACTGGTCGAGCGATGCAATGGGATCAGTATCCGTTGCAGTGATGCCCTTGCGCTGAAGGGCGGCAATCGCCTCGGTGATGTGAATGCTGCCGTTCGAGTCGGTATCGAGGCGCTTGAAATTGTCGTCATTGATGATTTTGCCATTTAACTGTTGTATATGGCCACGCACCGCTGCCACCAAGGCCTGTTGCTCGTGCTCCGATGCGGGCTGGGGGGAGGCGTGACCGGCAAGTGCCTGCTTCATTGCGGTCAACGCATCATTGTTGACGGTTAACTCTCCTACATTTGCAGCTTTATACTGGCCTCGCGTATCTTTCTGGGTAGCAGCGCGGGCCGTATCGGTCAGCAAAGCAACCAGGCCAGTGGTGGGGGTGCTGGTCGCGATACGCTGCGCGCTATTGGCCGATAAGACATCCTTCGGGTTAAGGCCGGAAATGGTAGCGGCGGTGTTCTGTGCAATGGTCCCAATTTGCTCGTCGGTATAGCGGTCTTTATGCTTCTCGATCAGCCCATTCGTCACCTGCGTGACAATTTTATTATGAAGCGTGAGAGCGCTTTCCTGAGCTTTGGCAACGATGCCGTCATTTGTGGGCATCAAGCCCATTAATCCCCCATTAAACCCGCGTACCGCCGTAACGCTGGCTTCCCGCATGAAACGACCAATGCCTTCTAGCTCAAGATTTGTTTCGAGTTGAGCGTAAATATCTGCCTGGCTTATGCTATTGTTAAGCCCTTGTTCCGCCTCGGTAGAATTAGGAAATACCATCTTCATTAAGTGGAAGATTAGATTGTTTAAGAGGCCCAAAATTTTTTCCCAAAAGCCACTTAAACCCTCGCGCTGGTCTTTGCTGGCACGGCTGGAAGCTTCTTGCGCTAATACACCTGCCACGCCGGATTGTTTGCCAATCCATTCGTCGAAGCTTTCGCCCCAGTATCGCGGTGTTTGCGTCGGTTCGCTCATACAATTCCTCACCCCGATAGTAGCAAATGGGGGGCATCGCCAGTGTGAAGATTCTGTGACAACGCCGATATGTACGCGGGTGTAACCTTCATGGAATTGTCACACATAACAATGGGGCGATGGCTTATAGTGAATGGTGAAATAATGTACGGATTGTATGGTTTACGAAGGACGACAGCACCAAGGACACTACGACCAAAGCGACGGCGCTATCGAGTATAACGATATGCGCCAGATGCTCGATCGTGCCATGAAATCGGCTGGTGATGAGATGCTGCGCGCTGACCCGGACCAAACCGTAAAACTGTTCGGCGTGTGGGAAATTCCGGCTGATCTTGCGGGCTATTTTCAGGGTTTCTACAACATTGCGTCGAACTATGCGACGAACGTCATTTCGCCAAAAACCCATGGGCTTGTTACGCATTACGGCAAGAATGTCATCCATAACAAAACGACGTTAAGTAAAGTGGCTGCCGTGAGCACGGTCGGGGTAAACTTCGCGCTCAAATCCGGCAATTACGTGATCAGCGGAACCGAAGCATTAGTTAACCAGCAAAAAGATCGTCTCAGTATGGCGCGTAAACTGGCGCCGGTGCTGGATGAAATTAAAGGCAATCACTCGCTATTGGCCTTTACTACGGTAACGGCTTCCCAGAACGAGATGATTTATGCCCACCGCCGGCGGATGGATAAGATTGCTGGCGCGCAGAATTACGAAAACCTGATTGATGCCGTGATTAACTCGGGCGGTAACTTATTGCTTGAGGTGAAACAGTTTAATCAGATGTGGGCAGGGAAATCGCCGAAGCAAATCCATATGGAAGAGCAGAAATTAGCTAATCAGAAGCGCAGAGGTTTCGAAGAGAATGACCCCTCGTTAGATAAGCTCAAGGATTTAGGTGGGTTGTTCTGGAACGGCTCGACCCCGCAAATTGCCAAAGCTTTAAAACGCTCCAACCAACGTAAGCTGGCAAAGGAAGTCAGTCGCTATTCCGCGCTGGAGATGGTGCTTGAGCTGGAAGATCAGGTAAGCAGCAAAGCCACCGCCTCGGCGTTCCAAACGCCGAATGGTGGTTCTTCGTACCCGCTGGAGGAATATATTCTGCGCGTGATGATTCAGCATCAGAAGGAAATGGCAGATATCAGCCCCGAACATACCGAACTGCGGGATGCGCTGAAGGAAGATATGATCGCCGTGACCCAACCGCTGGCCGAAGCCATCCGTAACGGTGACATGAGCGCGCTGGAGCTGATTCGCCTCATCGGTGAAGGCAAAATCATCAAGAATAAAGGCCGGGCGATTGCGACGCCGGAGGAAGTGGAAAGCTATATCGAGCGCGACCGGCCCAAGGCACATAAATATACGAGAGTGGATAGTAAGGATTTCTTCGCGCAGGCTGCCTATTCGAAAGACCAGCTAAAAGAAGCCCTGAAAACTATGGGTGAGGACGATAAAGCTGCGTTTGCGGCCTTTGTGCCGGATTCGATTCTGGAAGAGGCGGGCATGGGCAAAGACGAAATCGAGCGCGCCCACGCTAAAGTAATGGATCGGCATAGCCGCGATATGCAGGAAGCTATCCTCGGCGCTGCTTCAAAATCGGATGAGGAATTAAAAACCGAAGGCCTTGCCGGGCATGAAATTAAGCAACTGCGCAAGGCGGAATCGTTGGTGCGCCAGCGTGGCGAAGCGGCGTTGAAAAGCCTGCAGACGGGGCCAACCAATGCCAACGGCATCGAACAGACGCTCCTGAATCTTGCTGTACCGCATATTCAGGGCGATAAGACTTATTTTGGTCATTTGCTGGAAAGTGGCCGTGCGGCTGTGCAGCAGGCCGATTCACGTGCGGTGGCGCCGGAAGTAATGGATGCGTTGGCTGAAACCTCAGAAAATGCACGGTTTGCCGAGCGTGAATCCAGCCGCCGCGAACAGTTCGATGAGCTGGGCGCTGAGCGCTACTAACCGCTGGATTTACGGCGCAATGTCACAAAAGCTTCATACTCGTGGATAGCGCATTTTGGTATTCTTGAACTTGGAGAATACCATTTATGGAACAGTTTACACCGTCCCTCCCGAAAGGAAAAATCCGCATGCCGGAAACTGCGGTGCGCGGCGGTACGCAACGCAATCTACGCAATACGGCGGTGGCCGGAACGCAATTAAAGCCTGCTTCGGCACTGAGCCGCGAAGAAAAAAATGCTGTGCGTGCGGATAAAGTCCGCAATTTTTCGTCGTTGCCATTTACGTTACAGTTAGTGCTGCTTCCTTCGATGCTGTTGCGGCTGGTGGGGTTACGTAAACTCAGCGCACCGCTACGTGCGATTGGCCATATGACGGCTACGGTGCCGGGCCATGTTTCGGTGTCGGAAATTGCCAGCCTGCCGCGCTATATGGCGCAAAGCGCCGCCGACCAGTTTAAGCTGACCGGATACTCGGATGCGCGCGTAGCCAAGATAAACCGTGCGGCGGATAAACTGGATACCCACGCGGGCAAAGTTGCCGCCCGCATTGGCACCCCGATGAAGCAACGGATGCATGGCGTGATTGACCGCGCGACAGAAGGAAAATCAGGCGGCTGGTTGTCGCGTAGGCTGGAGAAATTTGCGCAAAAACGTCATCTGGCGAATTTGAAGCAAAGCGAAGAGGCGGCGGCTAGCCTGGGTAAAATTGCTGAAGGTTTGACGGGGCATGGCGGACAATTCTCGGAGTTAACCCGACTGGCCCAACACAATGTGGAGGGAATGGGGGCAGCACACCGCGCCACGCATTTTGAAAATATTTCCCATGCATTCGACAGGCTTTCGCTGGAAAATGCCCCGGCCAAAATTACCGAAGCCCTCCGTGATGTGAAAACGACCGCACTGCAGGGCAAGCGCGCTGCTTTAGCAGCCGAAGCTCACGGTAGTGCTGTGGGTAAAGGTCTCGGCGAGCTGGTGAAGAACGCCGCGCACTATGCCGGGCGTACACCGATTTTGACGGCCATGCTGGGTGTAGGCACGGTGGCGGCCGGAGCATCGGCCTATTTCACCACACGCCATGCAAATAATGTGGGGGCCCAAGCGCTGGCCGATATGACCCGAGATATTGGCGATGCGAACCATCCGTATCTGGTTGAGGCACAGAAAACCTACCGTAAGGATAAGCAAGGCCGTTGGCTGACGGCTGGGTTGACCACAGCTAGCGAAGGTGTCATGACCGCTACCATGGGGATGGGTGGTCATGCTGGCACCGCCGCCTTTATGGGTGTGGCCGCCTTGCCGATGGCTGCTCAGGCCCTGGTGAAAGATAATCCGCTGCTGAATGCCTATGCGAACTTGCAGAAAGCCGAGAAGGGCGAATTGCAGGTGACTCCCGCCGATAAGATCACACTGGTGCGCCAACTGGTGGCTAACGTCCCCCAAGTGGCGGCGCAGGGGGGATATTATAACCGCCTGGCGAGCCCGGTGGCCGCGAAGCTGGTGGAGCAAAAGCTAAGCCTGCGTGAAATCATGCAGACGATTACGACCGAGTCGAAATTCGCGCCTTTGGCGGCGGAAGCCAAGCAGGTGCTCGATGCGCGGCAAGCGGCTTCCCACGCACAGGGGACGCAGGCGAAAGTAAAAGAGATCCCCACGGCGGCGAATGAAAATATCAAGGTGGCGAATGATAACACGCTCGCTGGTGATGGTGTCAAAGGCCCGGTGGATATGATGCTGAGTCCGCGCGAGAAGTTTGCCGACATGGCGGATGCGCAGGCGGACGCGGAGAAAGCGACCGATGACGCGCGAATGAAAGCAGCGTTGGGCGTGCCCAAACTGCAAATCCAGGCGTCGCAATCGCGTCATGACGGCATGGTGCTCGATCGCCAGATGGAACGTGCACAATAGCTAAGGTGAGCGCGGCTCTACGCGCGATTTGTCATAAAAGCTTCATGATTGTTCTGGCGTGCTTCTGTTAGAATGCAAGCATGGGAAAACCTCGTTTAGCAGTTAAAAGTTCGACCACGGCGGCCGTGTCGCTGAAGAGCGGTATGGAAAAGGCCAAGGGCGGCTTTGTGAATACCGCGCTGGGTGTAGCGGTTTTCGCTGTGGCGTGGCTTGGCCTGCCGGGTATGATCGGCTCGTTTTTTATTGATCGGGCGAAAAACGACCGGGTGGCAAATGAACAGAAAAAAGTGCTGGCCGATTATTACCGCGTGCCGGTGGCGGCGCAGCTGGGGATCGACCCCAATAGCGTAACGGTGAAGGATCTGCAGCTTGCGGCGCAAGTGAATCCGATGGTGGCGAACGCCATTGCCAAAGTAGACCGCGAAAAAAACAGCCAGAACCGCGTGGCGCTCATGGCCGCAGGTGGCGGTATCGCCGGGGGCGCATTGCTGGGTGGTGCGGGATTGCTGCCGGGTATTAGCGGACTGAGCCATTCCGCCGGGCACGCGGTTGCGCATACGGTCGGCAGTGTTGGCGGCAGTGTTGCCGGTATGGCCGTGAACCCGCTGTTCGACAAGCATGTGCTGGAGACGACCGATGTCGCGGCGCATATCAGCGAGAAGCGCAGCCAGGGGCAAGCGGTAGAGGCGAACGATATTTTCCTGCTACGGATGGCGCAGGACGAGCAGCTGCAAAAGCAAATCAAGAAACAGACGGGCGGCCATGCGTTCCACAAGATGAACCCGGCGCAACAGCAGGTGGTAATGCAGAGCATGCCCGAGCTGATGCAAGCGGCCGCGCGTGATGCAGAATTGCTCAATCGCGGGCAGATCGATGAAGCGAACCTGGTGATGCATTCGCCCGGGATGCAGCAGCGCGCCGAACAAGGCGGTTGGGCGCAGCGTGTGGGTGGCCAGAAAATGCGGGCTGGATCGTTCGCGGCCCAGGTAAATGCCGAACGTGCCACGGGGCCGCAGGCACTAAGCGTATAAGATACTTTTTTTAAAAAATACGCCGCTGGGATGCGTCATTCCGGCGGCTTTTTTTTATTTCAACCAAAGGATCGGTAATGGGATTCGTGGAAGTACAATTTCCGCCGGATATTAGCTATGGCAGTTCGGGCGGACCGGAATACGCAACAGATATCGTGATGAGCCAGAACGGCTACGAACAGCGCAACGTCACCTGGAGCCAGGCGCGCGCGCGTTATAACGTGGCGCACGGGGTAAAAAGCAAAACCCAGCTCGATACGCTGGTGGCGTTTTTTCGTGCCCGCAAGGGCCGTGCGATCGGTTTTCGCTTCAAGGACTGGACGGATTACCAGGTAGAAGGCGAGTCGTTGGGCGCGGGGGATGGGGTGACGACCGCATTCCCGCTTGTGAAACGCTACAGCAGCGGCACGGTGGAAGAGGTGCGGCGGATTTACAAACCGGTGAGCGGCACGGTGCAGGTGTATGTGGATGGGGTGTCGCAAGTATCGGGCCTGAACGTGCAGACCACCCAAGGGATAGTGAGTTTTGTAAGCCCGCCCGCAGAAGGTGCGGCCATCACGGCAGATTTTGAATTCGATGTGCCGGTGCGTTTCGATACCGACCGACTGTCGGCCACGTTGGAAGCATATGGCATCCATTCCTGGCTGGATATTCCCCTGATTGAAGTGAGGGTGTGATGCTGACCATTTCGGAATCGCTTACGGCGCATCTGGCACAGGAAGTTACGACGCTGGCGACCTGTTGGCATATCACCTGCCGGGATGGCACAGCATTTCGGTTTACCGACCACGATGCCGACCTGCAGGTGGATGACGCACTCTATATGGCCGATAGTGGCATGACGCCCAGCGCGGTAAGCTCGGAGCTTGGTCTGACGGTTGATAACGGGGAGTTGCAAGGGCTGCTGAGCGAGAGCGGCATCAGCCAGGCCGCAGTACTGAGCGGTAAGCTCGACCATGCGGTGGTAAATATGTTCATGGTGAATTACCAAGACCCATCGGGCGGAAGCTTGCCGTTGAAGCGGGGCTGGCTGGGCGAGGTAACCTTGCAGGGGCAACGTTTCGTGGCAGAAATACGGGGTGTGAGTGCCTTGCTGCAACAGCCGATTGGCGCCGTGTATACGCATAGCTGTCGGGCCAAACTGGGCGATGCGAGATGCGGAGTGGAGCTCGCGGCATTTACGGTAACCGGGACGGTCACGGCCGTGGTATCGCAACACCAATTCAGCGATGACGCGCGGGAAGAGGCGAATCATTACTTTGCTTATGGGCAGGTGCTATTCACCAGCGGTGCCAATAGTGGGCTACATATGGAAGTGCGGGCCTTTGGGCAGGGCCAGTTTACCTTGTTTTTGCCCATGCCCCATCCGATCGCGCTGGGGGATACGTATCAGGCAGTAGCAGGGTGCGATAAATTATTCGCCAGCTGTACGGCTAAATTTGCCAATGCGGTGAATTTTCGCGGCGAACCGCATGTGCCGGGGATGGATAAGCTGCTTGAAACTTCAGCGACGCGTTCGCCGTAATGATCCTATTGCAACGGCGTGCCAGCTGGCGCATGATGGTGGCATGCGATGGTTATTAAGCATGGTGGAAGGATTATCGGCGGGGCTGCGCGTGCAGGAAAGCCCGCTTTACCGGTATCCGTACCGAAATGCGGCCGAGGCGTTCCGCGGCGATACCAAGCGAATTGCCGACGATATCGATGCCATTATGGAGACGTACCGTGAATGAACGCCAGCGCCCCTTTGAAAAGAAACAGCCGCGGCGTGCCCCGGAAGGGCTGCCCAGCCCAGAAATGCTGGAAGCCTATGACACGGTGTTGAACGGATCTGCCGGACGCATCCTGGATATGTTCGAGCGCGAACAGGTGCACCGCCATGCCTGGGAAAACCGGGCGTTAAAAGTGCACCAGGTATCGACGATTCTGGGGCAGTTACTTGGGTTTGGCATCGGCATCGCCATTTTTATCTCCGCCGCCTATATCGGCAAAACGGGTAACCCGACGGTGGCCGCGTTTATCTGGGTGTTCGGGCTGGCGATCGTGACGATGGCGGCTATCGTCTGGTGGTATGCGAAAAGCCTGGGCCAACGGCCTTTGTTTGCGCGTCCCAGCATGCGGACTAATTTCCGGGCGGAAAAACCGTAGAAATATTCATCTCATTTTGAGGAACTCCTATGACGCTAGCAACCATGATGGTTGCCGAAGCCCGTCGCCTGCGTGGCGTACGGTTTCGGCATCAGGGGCGCCACCACGAATACGGGCTCGATTGCCTGGGATTGTTAGTGGTTGTCGGCAGCCGTTGCGGAATAACATTAGCCGGGCAATCGCCCCATATGATCGACCGGCGAGATTACAGCTCTCGTCCCGATACAGTGATGTTGCGGGAGCAGCTGGGCCGGTGGCTGAGGCCGGTGACGCAGCCGCAGCCGGGCGATGTGTTATTACTGGATATACTGGGTGAGCCACAGCACCTGGCGCTAGTGAGCGATTATCCGCATCCGGCGGCGCTGGGAATGATCCATGCGTATGCGCCGGCGAGGCAGGTAGTGGAGCATCGCTACGATACCGCCTGGCAAGCGGCGACCCGGTGCATTTTTCGACTGCCACAGGATTAGAATTCCCAACGCATTTGCAACCCGCTGAACCATTTATAATCCTTGGTGCGCGACACGGCAAAATGAGTACGAAAATCATCACGGTTATCGACTAGCGGGGCATGGATAGCATAGCCTTTATTGGTAAAGTTGCGCACTCGATTGACGTTTATCACATAGGGCTTGGCGATCTCGGATTCACTGAGGTTGACGTATATCTGGCCACGTGTGTCGAGTGCATCGTTATCGCTGTCGGCGGTATCACGAACAAAATGCTCGCGCTCGACGGAATAATCTACCGATTGGCAAGCTGGTAAAAGGAATAACGCCGCCAGTGCTAAGGCAGGTTGGTGCCATTTTTTTCGAAAACTGGGATCTGTAGCGCACGGTTTAACCATGCATTCAGGCTAATCATTCCGGCGTTAAAGATAGATGCAGAAACATGCCTGTAAACGGAAATGCCAAATAAATTTGGCGCGCTCACCTATTAGGAGAACATATGTCGACACAGATTCTGGGGACGATTGGCACTGCTGTCGGGACGGCGGTTGGTGGGCCGGTGGGCGGTTTTATCGGTGGCCAGGTGGGAAGCGGATTGGGCGCGCGACTCGGCGGGTCGACCAGGCGCCATTACGAGGGGCCGCGACTGGAAGAACTGGCCGTGCAAACCTCAACCTATGGCAAAGCCATCCCAAAAGTATGGGGTTCGGTACGGCTGGCGGGGAACGTGTTGTGGTCGCGCCCCATCAAGGAGGTTGTGACGACAACCACGACAAGCACCGGCGGCGGCAAAGGCGCAGGGGGCGGGCGTAGCAGCAAAACGACGCAGTCGGATTACCGTTATTATGTGACGTTGGCGATCGGCATTTGCGAGGGTGAAATTACACGGATTGATCGGGTCTGGGCGGATGCAAAACTGCTTGATTTAAGCCTGGGCACGTACCGACTCTATCGCGGCAGTGAAGAACAAATGCCAGATGCGCTGATCGAATCGTATGAAGGGGTGGGGCAGACCCCGGCGTATCGCGGGCTTGCCTATGTGGTCATTGAAGATTTCCCGCTCGCCGAATTTGGCAACCGGATTCCAAATTTTACGTTTGAAGTTACACGCAAAACGGCGCAGCGCGATGCTGAAGAGCAGCCGGTGGAGTCGCTGGTAAAATCGGTGATGCTGATTCCCGGCTCGGGCGAATTTGTGTACGACACCCAGGCGAATTATAAGCTCAGTGGGGCGGATGCAGACGGTACGTGGCTGCAGACCGGGTTTGAAACCCCCCTCAACCAGCATACGCCGGAAGGCAAAACAAATGTGCTGGTGGCGCTCGACCAGATGCAGCAGACCTTTCCTAACCTGGAATGGGTGGGCGTGGTGGTGAATTGGTTCGGCACCAGCATGGATATCGCCGATTGCGAGATATGGCCGAGCGTGGAGTATCAAAGCCATTCCGTGACCTCACCGCTGGATTGGTCGGTCGCCGGATTAAACCGTGCGACTGCTCGGCAAATCGGCAGTGATGACGGCAAATTACGCTATGGTGGTACGCCCGATGACGGTAGTATCGTACGGCTATGTGCGGCGATTCGTGCCCGTGGATTAAAGGTGTTTTTCTACCCCATGGTGTTGATGGATGTGCCCGGTAAACCCTGGCGCGGCCTGTTGACGGGAAGCAGTAGCCATGTGGCGGATTTCTTTACTAAAGCGCATGGCTATCACGCTTTCATTCAGCATTACGCGACGTTGCTCGTGGGAAAAGTCGATGCGTTTGCTATTGGCTCGGAGTTGCGTGACCTCACTGCCGTGACCAGCGACGCGGGAGTATTTCCGGCGGTGACCCAGCTGGTAGACCTTGCCAGTACGGTGAAAGGATTGCTGGGGAGCGACACGAAAGTTACCTATGCCGCCGATTGGACGGAATATCACCATAGCGGGGAAGGCTGGTATCATCTCGACCCGCTATGGGCATCGAGCGCGATCGACATGGTGGGTATCGATGCCTATTTTCCGCTGACCGACGAGACGCAAACCGGCTATGATCTCGCGACCATTCGCGAAGGCTGGCGTTCCGGCGAGGGGTATGACTGGTATTATACCGATGAAGCGCGCACGACCAAGGCGCCGCTTGAGCCAGCATATGCCTGGAAGAACATCGATTATTGGTGGCGCCACACCCATACCAATCCCGACGACAGTACTACGAGCTGGGTGCCGGAAAGTAAGCCGATCTGGTTTACCGAATACGGGTTTGCCAGTGTGGATGGCTGCACTAATCAACCGAATGTGTTTGTCGACGCCTCGACCGGCGAAAGTGCCTATCCGCGGTTTTCGCGCGGCCGGGTCGACTTCATGGCGCAGCGTACGGCGATTGCCGCTACCGAGGCGGAATGGGCTGATAGCAGCATGGTGCCGCAGCGTTTTTTATGGAGCTGGGATGCACGGCCTTACCCCTATTGGCCGGATCTACGCCAGGTTTGGACGGATGGCGGTAGCTGGGTGACGGGGCATTGGGTGCAAGGCAAACTAGGTACCAGCCATGTCGCTGCGGTGGTGGAGGAGATGGTAAATGCTGCCACCGGGCAGACAGCGCTGGTGGATGCTTCTGCCTTACAGATCGGCCTGGACGGGTTCATTCTCGCCGAGCGAACGAGTGCGCGGGCGGCGTTGGAACAATTGATGCAGGCGTATTTCTTTACGCTGCATGAACGCGATGGGAAGCTGGTTGCCCTGCCGCGGCGTCGCGACGTGCTTGCCACGGTAAAGGCAGAAGATTGCCTGCCTTTAAGCGACGGCGAACGTGACGTTGCCTATCATTTGGAGCGTGCCGA
>DITH01000016.1 GCA_002422745.1 Alphaproteobacteria bacterium UBA6189 | reverse complement strand
GCTCGGCATCACGCACTTTCTGCACAATCACCTGCTTGGCGGTTTGCGCGGCGACACGGCCGAAATCGATCGGCGGCAGCTCTTCGCGAATGGTCTCGCCCGCTTTTTCCTTGCGGCCACGGCGTTTCGACTGGCTTTCGGTGATCGTATGCCATTCATTCTCGATCTCGGCATCGTCGGCCACTACATCGGTCAGGCGGAACAGCGAAATCGCACCGGTTTTCTTATCAATCTCGGCTTTGATGTTATGCTCCAGGCCGTATTTCTTGCGGCCAGCGATTTCGATGGCGTTTTCCATCGCTTCGAGCACGGTGTCGCGATCGATGTTTTTCTCACGCGCAACCGCATCGGCGATTTGCAGCATTTCGGTAGAACCGTGAATTACTTGAGGGGCAGCCATGCGTATTACTCCTGAGAAGTCTGTTTTTGTTGATGGTGTTTAATGAGCGCATCGGTGAGCACCAGCTTGGCGTTGCTGATATCCTCGATGGGTATCTCGACGTCTTTACTATCGACATCCATGGTGAGCGTGCCGGTTGCCGCACCCTTGATAATGCCGGTATAGCGTTTGCGGCCGTTCACGGGCAGCACCGTTTCCACCTTGGCGAGATGGCCCGTGTACGCCGCGAATTCCTCCTGCTTGCGTAACGGACGGTCGATGCCCGGTGAACCGACTTCGAGCCGGTAGGCGGTCGGGATAATATCCTCTACATCGAGCAGGGCGGAAAGCTGGCGGCTGATGTCGCTGCAATCATCGAGGCTCATACTGCCGTCGGGGCGTTCGGCCATCACCTGCAGCGTGCGCGATTTCTTCGCTTCAATCAGCTTTACCTGCACCACGTTAAAGCCCATGCCCGCGATAGTGGGGGTAATCAATGCTTCGATTTGTTGTTCCAGCGTGCTCATGCCATGCCCAATAAAAAAGGCGACCCGGGGGCCACCTCTTGCGGATGTGTATGTGAATGTTGCATGGGGATTTACTGAGTTGCCTCCGTGAAATCAAGCAGATTTTACCATTTTTGTTAGCCGGGTTGAAAATCGTCATCAAACCGTCATCATCCGCCGGGTGGGGTATGATATGCTAGAGCGGTATCATGAATGGAGCGCCTACAGTCGCCGCGCAAGGCGAGTACCAGAACACCGCATGTTCCGACGCCCCTACGNNATAACCGCATGTTCCGACGCCCCTACGGCGCGTCAGGAGCCGCCTATTGGTACCGCGCTCGATCACTTAGAAGCAAATGCTGCCCGGATTGTGGGCGTTGGTAAAATCGCTGCCGATGGGCTTGGGCTCGCCGCCGCGACACAGGTCGGCTCGTCGAGCTTCAGCTGCGGCATGGTATTTTCGCTGATCTCGCGTTTTATCATGACGCTGTATGGCGGCGAGAAGAACAGCGTAGCACGACGGCAGGCACGCAAGCCGGAAGAAAAACCGCACGATGTGGGGGCACGCATCCAACGTGGCTTTGGTAAATTCAGCGATCCGCAGCGTTATCCGGTGGAGGCCGCCGCCGGCTGGGCCATGCTGGGTGGATTAGCGCTCAGCGCGGCGAGTTTTAAATTACCCGCCGGGCGTTGGCAGGCCATGGCATCCGGCATGCTGGTCGCGGTCGGCGAAAGCGGTGTGCTGTTGGGCGATAAATCAAAAAAACCCAAAACCCGCCGCCCCNNGCGATGCTGTCGATGCATTGAAAAACACCGCCGAAGTGCGCTCGGCCGTATTGCAAAGCGCCACGTCGTTGCTGACCATTTCGATGGGCTCGGATTTGCGCAAGCACCATCGCATGGCAGGCAACCTGCAAATGGCCTCTGGCGCGCTGTACCTTGTATCGAATATTTTTTACGGCATGTTCGTGCGGCGACTGCCGAAAGATAATCTGGTTACGCCGGGCGACGACTGCATTCCAGAAACACAGGCGGGCGGCCCTCGGCGGATGTTTTCCGCTGGTATTTCGTCTCCGTCCAATCGGCCGGCGGAGTTTGCCAGTCGGCCCGGCATTCGCCAAGCCACTGGTAATGCGGCGTGGCGCGAAGATGTTCAAACATCCACAGCGCATAATCTTCATGGTCGGTAGCGAGCAATAAACGCCCGCCCGGCTTATGAATACGCGCCAGCCGTGCCAGCGTATCGTGATTCACC
This sequence comes from Alphaproteobacteria bacterium UBA6189, assembly GCA_002422745.1. GTDB lineage: Bacteria > Pseudomonadota > Alphaproteobacteria > Rickettsiales > UBA3002 > QFOX01. Next base: position 5,069 of record DITH01000016.1, on the reverse strand, counting down.
AATCGCCGTTTCTGATGCCGCAGCTTGGGCCACGGATCGGGAAACAGGATAAAGGCACTGTCGATGCAGGCATCGGGCAGCGCGTCGATCAATTCGCGTGCGTCGCGTGTGTAAAGGCGGATGTTACTTAGCCCGTCGCGGTCAACCCCCGCCAGGCATTTCGCCACGCCGTTGATAAACGGCTCGCAGCCAATCCATAGCGTGTCGGGCTGGTGTCGTGCCTGGGCGAGCAAATGTTCGCCCGCGCCGAAACCGATTTCAAGGGCAATGGGCGATAGCGGGGCTTGCGGCGCGAGACGAAGAATCTTGACGATTTCTTTCGATGCTGCTTCGGGATGGCAGTGCAGTTTCGGCAATAATTCATCGACCAGTTTTTGCTGGTAGGGACGCAGGCTACGGCCGCGATTGCGTCCGAAGGAAGAAAGATATTCCGGCAGAGATGCAGGTTTAGATGCCATGTTGAGTGCGTCGTTTAGACAGCAACCTGGAATTCGCGCCGCAGCGTGTCGGCCAGGTCGAGTCGCTCCCAGCTGAATTCGCCGTTGGGGCCAGGTTCACGGCCAAAATGACCGTAACTGGCGGTGGGTCGGTAAATCGGCTTGTTGAGCCCGAGATGGGTACGAATGCCGCGCGGGCTCAAATTCATCAGCTCCTGCAACACTATTTCCAACCGTTCGGGGTCGACTTTCGGGGCGGCGTGGGTGTTGACGTAGAACGATACCGGATGCGCGACGCCAATCGCATAGGAAATCTGGATGGTACAGCGCTCGGCAATCCCCGCCGCGACGACGTTTTTGGCAAGGTAACGTGCCGCGTAGGCGGCGGAACGGTCGACCTTGGTGGGATCTTTGCCGCTGAACGCGCCACCCCCGTGCGGCGACGCGCCGCCATAGGTATCGACAATAATTTTGCGCCCCGTAAGGCCCGAGTCCCCATCGGGTCCGCCGATAATAAACTGGCCCGTGGGGTTCACAAAAAGCTGGTCCTCGGTGGGCATCCAGCCTTGGGGCAATTCACGTTCTACCACGTCGCGCACAAAATCGCGGATGGTCGCTTGCGAAACATCGGCTGCGTGCTGAGTAGACACCACGACCGAGCTGGCCTGCACCGGCATGCCATTTTCGTAGCGCAGGCTCACCTGGCTTTTTGCGTCGGGGCGCAGAAACGGCACCGTGCCGTTACGCCGGGCTTGGCTGAGCGCTTGCAGGATACGATGCGAATAATGCAATGTCGCCGGCATAAGCTCAGGCGTTTCGCGGCAGGCGAAGCCGAACATGATGCCCTGGTCTCCGGCTCCTTCGTCTTTGCTGGCGCTGGCATCGACCCCTTGGGCGATGTCGGCCGACTGCTGGTGCACGTAATGATCGATGTGCAAGGTTTGCCAATTGAAGCCTTGCTGTTCGTAACCAATATCGCGCACGACGTCGCGGGCGATTTCTTCCATCTCGGCTTTGCCGATAGTGTCGGCCCCGCGATATTCCCCCGCAATCACCAGATGATCGGTGGTGGCGAGGGTTTCAATGGCGCAGCGCGCTTCCGGGTTGGTGGCCAGGCACGCGTCGACAATCGCATCGGATACCTGATCGCATAATTTATCGGGATGCCCTTCGGATACCGATTCACTGGTAAAAATATAATGGTCGCGGGGCTGGTAGAGGATAGGGCTCACAAATGTTCTCCATTACGTGTGAGCACGGAAGCCGAAATGCTTCCTGTTTGCTTAGTCCGGAAAGGTGGCCGCCAAGCTGAAAAATGCCCACGCGCGGTTCTTATGCGCTACATCGGGCGGCGTCAAGCAGAAGTGCTAGGTAGCAGACTTGGCGTTGCTATCGGTGTTGCTGTCTTCTGCGAATGCTTTGATCAGCTCGATGATACGTTTGCGCACGGCCGGATTTTTGATGCGGTAATAAGCCCGCATCACTTCCAGCGTCTCACGGCTGTTGATTTTCTCGTGTTCATACTTGGCCGCATCCGGCTCGGAAGCGCCCAGCGGCAAGCCCATTTCGTTGGTGTATTCGCCATAGCCGTCGAAGAAATACGCGACCTGGACACCAAGGGCTTTCGCAAAGTCGTATAAGCGGCTGGCACCCATACGGTTTATGCCACGCTCATACTTCTGAATCTGTTGAAAAGTAACACCAATTTCCTTACCAACCGCCTCTTGGCTAAGGCCTAAAATAGTACGTTTTAACCGCAGGCGGCGACCGACATGGACATCAACGGGATGGGGAACGCTCATACTTCTCACGCGAAAATTTTTAGCACTACAACTTGGTGCCGCTTGGTTAGCGACAAAGCCATAGTAACGCAAGGAAATTAATGTTTCGTTTATTTTTTTCGCCGGAAACACGACAATCCTGTGCAAAAGGAGCACAGCACGAGTAAAATTAAAGTAACCATTTCCCCCCAACCCGCATAGAGCGTGGGCGGCAGCGCCTGGGGTAAACCCTGGTCGATAATCCCGCGGCTATTGAGCGGCAATTGCTTCAACACCCGTCCATAGGGGTCGATCACGGCGGAAATGCCTGTATTGGCCGCGCGCACCATGGGCAAACCCTGTTCAATCGCACGCAGGCGTGCCGCGGCAAAATGCTGGTAGGGCCCCGAAGTTTCGCCGTACCATGCGTCGTTGGTCGCGTTGAACATCCATTGCGGACGGGCATCGCGATTCACGGCTAGCCATGGGAAAATTACCTCGTAACAGACAAGCGGACTAAATGGTGGCACCTGCGGCAGGGTGATGGTTTCGGCCCCAACCCCGCGTGAAAAATCGACCGCGCCGGGGGTTATTTTATCGAGCGGAAGAATGCTCCGCAGGGGAACAAATTCGCCAAACGGTACTAGCTGGCTTTTATCGTATTGCGCACGCGCATTCCCGGCTGCATCAATGGCGACGACGCTATTATACAGCCGGTAATCCTCGCCCTCGCCTTCGGCGCGGACCGTGCCGGTAAGTAACGTTCCGCCCGGCGGCAGCAGGGTCGCCAGCTCTTGCGGCAAACTTGAGCCCGGCCGCAAGGTGTACGGCACCGCCGTTTCCGGCCAGAGAATCACTGGCGGCACCGGCCCGTCGGTTTGCAATTGGCTTAGCCCCGTATAGAGCCGGGCTGCCTCGAAACGTCCCTCGGGCGACCATTTTAGTGTTTGCGGAATATTCGCCTGAACGATGCGCACGCGCGTTTTGCTAAGCGGTGCCGTCTCCGGCATTCGTACCATGCCCCAGCCATAGGCCGCGATGAGTACAAGCAAGGCGACGATGGTGCTGTATTGACGCAGGCGCGGCGATGCCGGGCGCAACCAGAGCACCGGCACTAACGCCAGCGCGCACACCACACCACCTAATCCGTAGGGGCCGATAAGCGCCGCCAGTTGGGCGATACGCTCGCTGGCCAGCGCGGCACTGCCTAACAGGTTCCATGGGAAACCGAACATGCCCCAGCTGCGTGCATATTCGACCAGCACCCACAGCACCGTAAAGCGGATCAGGTTATGCAACAGCAGCTCCGCGCGCCACAGCCGGTAGAGTGCACCGAACACGGCGAACCAGATTGCCATGACCAGCGACAAGCCGAGTATGGAAACCGGCACCAGCCAGCCGAATTTCTCGGCATCGACCAGCAGCGCATTGGCGATCCAGAAGGTGCCGGCCATGGTGTAGCCGTAGCCGAACGCCCAACCGTAAAGCGCCGCCGAACGCCAATGCCTGGCTTTGTCGAGCATGAGAAACACGAGCGGCAGGGTGATAAACAGTACCGGCCATGCGTAGAGTGGCGCAAATGCGGTCACGCTCGCAGCCCCGGCCAGGAAACAGGCCAGTTTGCCGCGCCAGCCACGCAGGGAGTCGACACGCGTTATGGCAAATGCGAGGAAGTTCTTCACGTATTGGAAGTAGAAAAAGTGGAAGCGAAAGTCACCCTATTTTGCACCAACAGCCCGATTAATCCCTATTCAGCGATCAATGGGTGGTGCGGGTGATGCGTACCTGGCGGATGCGGCGGGGGTCGACCGCCATAATTTCAAATTTCAGATGCTCGCTCAGTTTAAGCACTTCACCGCGCGCCGGAACACGGCCGAGAGTCGAGAATATAAACCCGCCTAGTGTTTCGTATTCACCTTCTTCGTCGACGCCACTGGCAAATGGCATGCCGAGCGCTTCCTCGACCTCTTCGATCGGGCAGCGCGCATCGGCCTCGAGAATATGATCGCCTGCCCATTGCAGCATATGGCTTGGCAGACTGTCGTGTTCGTCCTGAATTTCACCCACCAGCTCTTCGAACAGGTCTTCCATCGTTACCATGCCGTCGGTGCCGCCATACTCATCGACAACAATGGCGATATGGCAGCCCGACACACGCATTTTCATCAGCAGGTCGACGATGCGCATGCTAGGCGGCACAAAGAGAATTTCACGAATAATGCGAGTAATGTCGAACGGCAAATCCGAGGCGATGTGCAGGAACAGGTCTTTGACATGCACAAAACCGAGGATTTTATCGAGTGAATCCTCGAAGATCGGTATGCGCGTATGACCCATTTCAACGACGTGGCGTTTCCAGTCTTCCAGCCCCGTCTCGATGTTGACGGCCAGAATATCGGGGCGCGGCACCATGATATCGCGCACCGTCAACTCGCCGAAATGGATCATGTTCTTGAGCAGATTTTTTTCGTCGTCGGATAAAGCGCTGTCGACTTCGGAGTCTTCCTCCAGCGCCTCGGCAATCATTTCGCGGATGGAACCTTCCGAACGGCCAGCTACTTTTTCGCGGAACCAACGAATAGCATATTGCAGCGGCGAGCGTGCCTCGTGATGGGCACGTTTATCGTGGGGAGGATGAAGGCTGTGTTCGGGTGAGCCCATGGGTTGAACCTAGTGTAACCTATTCGTAGGGATTGGCAATACCCATCGCGCGGAGCACAATCACCTCTTTATGCTCCATCGCCGTGGCATCGGTGTCGGTTTCGTGGTCGTACCCCATTAAATGCAACACCCCATGCACTACCAGATGACTCACATGGTCGGCAAACTGCTTGCCCTGGGCTTCGGCTTCGCGGGCAATGGTTTCATAGGC
>DITH01000024.1 GCA_002422745.1 Alphaproteobacteria bacterium UBA6189 | reverse complement strand
ACCCGCGATTCGCGCGTGGTCGAGCGGAAAAAATACGGCCGCGCGAAAGCCCGCCGTAGCTTCCAGTTCTCGAAACGCTAGCCGTTTCATTTTCCAGAACAACCCCGGAATGGCGCTGGCGATTCCGGGGTTTTTTATTTCATCAAACATTCACATAATATCGCCCAACATCCGATTATACTCCTCGCATGACGGATACTGCGCGCACAGACACCCAAACTTTGAGCGATATCGCGGCGCGGCTCGAGCGCATCGAGCAGCAGCTGCAAACGCCCACTCTTCCGCCATCTACGCCTCAAAAAGAAACGCCTGCGAGACAAAACAAACCCGTGAATCGGACGGTGCTGGCAGGCACTTTCGCGTTAATCGGGTTTAAGGGGATCGGTTTTATCGGCGCGAAATTGGGGCTTGCCGTCGATGCTATACGTGCCTACGCAACGGGCGGTAAAGAAGCGGTCGGCGAGCTGTTTCAGCTGCTATTCGGTGTCGGAAAAAACCAATCGTTAAATGAAATCGGGCAGCGCGTGAAGTGGACGTTGCTGGTCGGCGGCGTCAGTTCAGTGGTAGGCCTTATCGGCGGCGCTGTTCTTGGATGGAGCCGCGGGGACCGCATCGACAATCCCGGCGATTTGCTGGCCCATCCCATTGAGTCGATGAAGAAAATTTTTGCCAAAGATACCGTCACGGGCACGGCGAGCCCTATGCCGAAGGCAGGTGCCGCGAACCTACACGCACTCCGGTATGACGGGCGGGTGGAAACCGCTGGAAAACAAAAGGCATTATAGTATTTGCCAGTCGTCGCGGCGCTGTTAAACTGTCGGCATGACCCAACCGATCCAGACTGCTATTCTCGGCGCTTCCGGCTATACGGGCGCGGAGCTGATTCGCCTGCTGAAGAACCATCCCGCCTTTCGCATTGCCGCGCTGACGGGCGATAGCCAGGCGGGCAAGCCCATGGCACAGGTCTACCCACATCTACGCGGGCAGGAACTTCCGGCGCTGGTGAAACATACGGAAGTGGATTTTGCCGCCATCGACCTGGTGTTCTGCTGCCTACCGCACGGCACCACGCAGGAGATCATCGCGGGTCTGCCGAACCATGTAAAAATCGTCGATCTCTCGGCCGATTTCCGGCTGGCCGACCCCGCCGCCTATGCCGAATGGTACGGCCATCCCCACGCCGCGACCGAACTGCAGAAAGAAGCCGTGTATGGGCTCTCCGAGCATTACCGTGAGTCGGTGAAAAACGCCCGGTTGGTGGCCAACCCCGGCTGTTACCCCACCGCGATTTTGCTGCCCGTGCTGCCGCTGCTGAAAGCGGGAATGATCGATCCCGAGCGTATCATCGTTGACGCCATGTCGGGCATTTCGGGCGCCGGGCGCAGCGCGAAACAGGAAATGCTGTTCACCGAGCTCGATGGCGGGGTATCCGCCTATGGCATTGGCCGCCACCGCCACATGGCCGAGATCGAGCAAGAGCTAAATGTGGCGATAAGAAAGAGCGAGCCGGGCGAGCCAGCCATGAGCCCGCGAAGCGGCGCGAAGCAATCGCCAGTAGGCGATCTTGCGAAGCATATTAAAATCTCCTTCACCCCGCATCTGGTGCCCATGCCGCGCGGCATGTTGGCGACGATTCACCTCACGCTGAACGGTGCGACGGTCGAACAGGCGCGCGAGGCGCTGGCGGCGGCCTATGCGGAGGAACCGTTCGTGCAGGTCGTGATGGATGCTCCGGTTTCCACGCATCAGGTGCGCGGGACGAATTTCTGTTTCTTCTCGGTCATGCAAGGCCGCGCGACGGATGAGCTGATTATCGTTTCCGCCATCGATAATCTGGTGAAAGGCGCCTCCGGCCAGGCACTGCAAAACGCCAACCTGATGTTCGGCCTGCCCGAAACCACAAACCTTGAAGCTACGGCCATTTTTCCGTAAAACTTTGTCATCCCTGCGAAGGCAGGGATCTCCTTGGGTTAGCGTTACAGGGAAGGAGATTCCTGCCTTCGCAGGAATGACAATGATGGAGTAAAAACATGCAATCCTTCCCCGGTGCCATGATCATGCCGTTTCGTGGGGTATTTCCCACCATCCACCCCGAGGCGTATATCGCCCCCGGCGTGGTCGTGGTCGGTGATGTACATATCGGCGCGCACACTAATATCTGGCCCGGATGCGTCATTCGCGGTGACGTGAATTACATCCGCATCGGCGAGCGCACCAATATTCAGGACGGCACCATCGTCCATGTCACGCGCAACACCGGCCCCACGTTGATCGGTTCCGGCATCACGATCGGCCATCCCGCCTTGATTCATGCCGCCACGCTGGAGGATGGGTGTTTTTTCGGCATGGGGGCGACGATTATCGATGCGGCGGTGGTCGAATCGGGCGCGTATGTGGCGGCCGGGGCAATGATTACCCCCGGCAAACGCGTGCCCACCGGGCAGATGTGGGCGGGCAACCCTGCCAAATTTTTCCGTGACCTCAAACCCGAAGAAGTGGCCTACATCCCCGAATCGGCCCAGCATTACGTGAATTTAGCCAATGAATACAAGACCATGCAGGCTGAGTAGGCCAAAGGAACGCGCCCGCTGCGCGCCGATAAGTTCATCAAAGCTTCATATTTCCTGACCCCCGATCGGGGTAAAATTATCGTGGGACAAACTAGGAGTGAACCGCCCGCGATGCCATTACTCGCCAACATTGGAGATACGTTCCGCGCCCTGCGTGTGCACATGTTTGGCAAAGGGTTGCTGTCGATCGCCGTACTCGCCGTGGCAGGCATTGCAACGGCCATGGGCGTCGGCCTGTTCTGGCCGGCGTTAGTTACGGCCGTCGGCGGTACGGTGCTGACGGCGGTGAACCGCTTCTACCGCGAAGGGCTTTACCAGGACCAGATGGTCAATCTCTACCGCGACGACATCGCCGGCCAGTTCGGCATCGCACCCGACGCGGTCACCCGCGATCATTTAAAACAGGCGGCCAAAAGCAACGAGGTGATCGACCAGGCGCTCAAACGCCAGCGGCAGAAAACCTGGGTCGCCATCGGTACCGCCGCGGTGGCGGGTGGTGTGACTGTCGCGCTGCTTAGTCAATTCGCGACGACCAGCATGCTGCAGGCAACGGTCACGCAGTTGCCGCTGATTGGCGAAGCGATTGCGCCGTTCGCCAATTTCGTCGGCATCGGGCTGGTTTCGGGTATTTCCTCACTCATTTTCAAGGGCGGCGCGCAGACCGTGCTCGATACCACGATGGGGCTGAACAAGGCCGCCGCGCATGACCGCATCGCCTACATGGAATACGAGCTGGGCCGCGGCAAACCCGTGACCAAAGAGCAGGTCTATAGCGTGATGGTAGCGGGTGACCCCAAACTCGCACATGCCATTAACCACCAGTTCAAGAAACCCTACGACGCGATGAACTGGCGCGAGCAATCGAATGTGCTGCATACGATCGGCTGCACCACCGACATGCAGCAGCTCGCCGAGCAGATCAATCACGGGGCCGTGCGGCCGGGCCACCTGGCGTACATGCTGCATGAGGTAACTGCCGGCGACGCTGCGCCGCGCGATGGGGCCCCGCAGGAAGCAAGTGCCGTGCAACCCATGCGTGGTGGGTTCGTCGACCGTCTGAACCTCGCCCCTAAGGCGCAGGATTCTTACCGCGCGCAGGTGGAGGCGTCGCGCCAGCAAGCGGCATTGGAAATGGAGCGCTAAAACCGTACGCTGGCGTAACGGCCGGGGGCGGGTTCGATCGGTTTATATTTGCCGCCACCCAGCGTGCGCGCCTTCACCATTGGCCCGGCAAGCTTCGCCTGCCACGCCTGCCAATGCGGCCACCAGGAGCCGGTATGTTCCTTCGCCAGCTCGAGCCATTGCTCGGGCTTGGGCGGTAATTTGCTGCTGCTCCAGTAACGGTATTTATTTTTCACCGGCGGG
>DITH01000135.1 GCA_002422745.1 Alphaproteobacteria bacterium UBA6189 | reverse complement strand
CGGTCGGTGCGCGATTCATTTCTGCCATGGGGCGCGCTGCATTGGCGGCCAAGGCTTCGCCACGGCGAGCGGCGTCGGTAAGGCGCTGGATATCGCGCTCGCGCTCGGCGATGGCACGTTCGGAACTGTCGGGCTCGTGCACGGTCAGTTCTGCCCCGTCCAGCCACCGGCGGATATATTCGCGGTCGATGCCGATGATGGAACCGGCCAACCCGCCAATGGCTGTACCCACCGCTAACATACCCGTAATACTGCCGATACTAGCTACCGCTGCTTTTCCAGCCACGGCATGGACACCAAATGATTCAGCGACCAGGTGGATCGGCTCGGCCAGAAATTCAAACGGTACACCATTGAGCGCCATGAATACACCCACGGCAGCGAGCGCAATACCGATGCCCGCACCGACCAGGGCCGGACGCCAATGGAATGGCTGGTCTGGCTGGCGATTTTCGTGTTCGGCCTCGAGCTGGCGTTTGATTTCCGCGGCTTCGTGGTCGTTCGGTGTTTCGTAGTAACGGTCGAGCAGGTAGCGGCGTTTTTCGTTGATGTCGGCACTATCGGCGATAATGGCGGCGGTTTTACCGATATCGGCAAAGACATGCGCGCCATAAAAGCCCAGCCCGCCCCCGAGAGCCGGAATAAGCCATAATGCTGTGCCGCCGGTTGCAATGGCAAGCGGTAGGGCTACCAGCGCGCCGATGCCAAGACCAAGCGCCCCATACAGCGTGCCGCCGCCAATGGAGCCTTGAATATAGCCCTTATAGCCGGAGGAAAGCAGCCGCCGGTAATAAGCGCTATGCTCGCCCGCCACACCCGCAGTGGGGGTGGTGCGTAACTTGGCTTGGGTTGTTTCTAAATCGACCAAAATGTGACTCCTCAACGCTCCCATACTACCATAATGGCAAGAAACGATTGTGAAGGTTTGATGACATTTGAACCCATCAAATGCTGGTAAGTAGCGGAAAAGAAGCCTATATTCAGCTTTACACAAGGGAGTGTAAAATGAGTCTAGTCGGCGTGATTGTCACCTATGCCTGCTGCTGGTGGCTGGTGCTGTTTATGGTGCTGCCCTGGCGGGTGAAGCTAGAGGAAAAACCCGCCCCCGGACATGCCCGCTCCGCACCTGCTAACCCCATGTTATGGCGCAAGGTTTTCATCACCTCTGGCCTGGCGATTTTGCCGACCATCGTTATCTATCTATGGATTGGTTCGGCCCGCGCGGCGGAGCCCGATATGTACAGCACCCGCAGCGATTGCGCGCCCGTGGCGCACCAGCCACGTGCCGATATCGCCGCAAGCGATACGGCCACCATCGCGGATGGCGGCACTATCATGGGGCAGGTGGGCGAAGTATATGTGGGGATCGACGCGCCGGTAAGTAAATACGGCAACGCCACGACGGATGAGCATATTCCCTATAGCCAGCTGTATCTCGGTGCCATGAGCGTGAGCCCCGATGGTACGGCCCGCTATAACGGGCGGAGCATTTCCCAACAGCCTGCTAACGGCAACGACTGTAATCGGTAACGATGCGTTATCGGATTACAGTAAAAATACTGGTGCTGGGGCTACTCGCCAGCTGTACCCCGCCGGAAGTGGAATATTGCCAGCGCGTTGGCGCGCCGCCGGGCGATATGGGCCAATGCACGCAGCATTATTTTCAGCAGGAAGCTGCGTTTAGTAACGACCGCAAGGTATGCGAGGCCGAGGCCGATAAAACCTACCCGCCGACATTGTATTCGGGTTGGGGGACGGCGCTGGTGCATCGCCATTATGGCAGGGGGTTTACCAGCGTTGAGCAGGTGAGTGTGCCGCCGGACTACCACAAAAACCAGCAGGTCGATGCGCTGCGTATGCGCATTATTGAGCCCTGCATGCAGGCGTTGGGGTGGAACTCGGGTGCCACGTGGGAAGCGGGCCGCCATTAGCATCCACAGGCTTGGGATGAGCATGCGAGGATGATTGCATTTTCCAATGCCTGCGCCATAGTCGCGGTCGATTCACCGGAGCCCTAGCTATGCGCCTTTCCCAGTATTTTATGCCGCTTTTGAAAGAAGACCCGAAAGAGGCACAGATCATGTCGCACCGTGCGATGCTGCGCGCCGGGATGATCAAACAGGAAGCGGCGGGTATCTATAGCTGGCTGCCGATGGGGCTCGCCGTGCTGCGCCATATCGAGCACATTATCGACGAAGAATTGCAGCGCGCAGGTTGCGTCCCGCTGTTGATGCCCACCCTGCAGCCTACGGATATCTGGAAGGAATCGGGCCGCTACGATGCGCTGGGCAAGGAAATGCTGCGTTTTACTGATCGCGCCGGGCGCGAGCTGCTGTACAGCCCCACCAACGAAGAAATGATCGTGGGGATTTTCAGCAGCTCGGTGAAAAGCTACAAGCAGCTGCCGCTCAATCTGTACCAGATCCAATGGAAATTCCGCGACGAAGTGCGCCCCCGTTTCGGCGTGATGCGGGGCCGTGAATTCCTCATGAAAGATGCCTACTCGTTCGACCTTACGGCGGAAGACGCCAAGCGCGAATACGCCAAAATGTACGATACCTACCATCGTATCTTCGGGCGGATGGGGCTGGTCACCATCGCGGTGAATGCCGATTCCGGCGCGATTGGCGGTAATTTAAGCCATGAATTCCAGGTCATTGCGGAAACGGGTGAAAGCGCGTTGTTTTACGACGCCACGTTCGACGATATCCGCAGCGGCAAGGTTACCATGAGCGGCGAAGAAATGCGCGGGCTTTATGCCGCGGCCGATGAGCAGCACTCGGCCGATAACTGCCCGGTGCCGCCGGAGCGCCTGCGCGAAGCGCGCGGGATTGAGGTTGGGCACGTGTTCTACCTGGGCAATAAATACACGCAGGCGATGGGTGTTACCGTGACGGGGCCCGATGGGGCAGCCGTGGTGCCGGAAATGGGCTGTTACGGCATTGGCGTGTCGCGCCTTGTCGGTGCTATTATCGAGGCGAGCCACGATGATGCAGGGATTATCTGGCCGGAGGCAGTGGCGCCGTTCGATGCGGGCATCATCAATTTACGTGTCGGCGACGACGCCTGCGATATCGTTGCGGTGCAATTGTATGAAGGGCTGAAGAAAGCCGGGTTGAACCCGCTATACGACGATACCGACAAGCGTGGCGGTGAAAAATTCGCCACGATGGATTTGATCGGCCTGCCATGGCAAGTGACGGTCGGCCCGCGCGGTGCGGCCGATGGCAAGGTCGAGCTGAAATACCGCCGTAGCGGCGAGAAAGTGGAACTGCCGACGGCCGAGGCGGTTGCCAAAATCATAGAGAATTACAAGGCGAAGGTGGCAGCGTAATGGCGTTATTTTCCTCCATGGAACGCATGCTGGCCTGGCGCTATTTGCGCGCACGGCGCAAGGAAGGCTTCATCGCGCTGACCAGCTGGTTTGCTGTGATAGGTATCGCGCTCGGTGTCGCCACGCTCATCCTGGTCACCTCACTGATGAATGGCATCCGCGAAGAAATGACCTCGCGTTTTATCGGGGTCGACGGGCACGTTACCATTTATAGCCCTTACCGCGCGTTCGGTGGTTATGAGCCGGTGGCCGACCAGGTTCGCGCAATTCCCGGCGTGGTGAGCGTGACGCCGCATGTGGAGGGCCAAGTGATGGCGACCGCCAACGGCAGGGCGCTCGGTGCGCAAGTGACGGCGATGCCTTATGAGGCTTTCGTGACGCGCGAATTATTTGTCGACGGCCTGCAGGATGGCTCGCTGGCCGCGCTCGACGAAGAAGCCGGAATTATGCTCGGCTCGCGGCTGGCGCAGAATCTTGGGGTACGGGTGGGCGATACGGTGACGTTAATTTCGCCGGAGGGGCGAAGCACCATCGCCGGGTTCGTGCCACGCATGAAAACCTATCCGGTCATTGCGACCATTAAACTGGGCATGCATGCGCTCGATGGCGGATTGATCGTGATGCCGTTTGCCGAGGCGCAAACCTATTTCATGCTGCGTACGGCGCAAGGCGATGCGGTCAGCAACCTCGAAGTAATGGTCGAGCATGTTGATCAGGCGAATGCGGTGGCGATGAAGATTCGTGAAACGTTGCCGGCGAGCGCGCGGGTCTATGACTGGCAGGAAAGCAATGCCAGTATTTTTGCCGCACTGAACGTGCAGCGTAACGTGATGGTGATTATTCTGGCGCTGATTATTCTGGTGGCGGCCTTCAACATTATTTCCAGTCTCGTGATGCTGGTGAAGGATAAAGCGCACGATGTAGCGATTCTGCGCACCATGGGTGCCAGCCGCACTAGTGTAATGCGTATTTTTATGCTGGCCGGCAGTTTGCTCGGCGTTATGGGCACGTTGGCCGGGGTCGTTTTGGGACTAGTGCTGGCGGCGAATCTTGAAGCGATTCATCGCGGCGTGGAAGCGCTGCTGGGGCAGAAGCTCCTGGTTGAGGATATTTATTTCCTCTCCTCGCTACCTACCCGGACCGATCCGGCCGAGGTAGTGGTGATCATGTTGCTGGCGCTGCTGCTATCCTTCCTTGCCACGTTATATCCGGCGCGGCGGGCCGCATCGCTCGATCCGGTGGAGGCGCTGCGCT
>DITH01000052.1 GCA_002422745.1 Alphaproteobacteria bacterium UBA6189 | reverse complement strand
GCGCGCTCGTTCCTGCATCATCAGGTGCGTAATATGGTCGGCACCTTAATGCTGGTGGGCACCGGCAAATGGAAACCGGAACAGGTGAAGCAGGCACTCGAGGCACGCGACCGCACCCAAAGCGGCCCGGCTGCCCCGGCGCAGGGGCTTTACCTGATGCAGGTGGATTATTAGACGCTGCGGCTTTCAATTGCCCCTTGCAGGCGGGCGATATCGCGCGCTGCTTCACGCTTTTCATGCGAGCCGGGCGCAGCCGCTTCGTATAGTTCGAGGGCATCTTTCTGCCGCGCATTCAGCTCCTCCGGCGACAACGCCGTCAGTTCTTCTTTCACCGCATCTTCCCAGGATTTTGCGCCGTGTTTAGGATCGAAACTCATGTTAGCCTCCATGTTGGTCGCAGGACAGATACTTTCTTTTCATCCATCGCTGTATGAAGCTTTGATGAAGATATTCGCATTTGTGGAATGTGACGCTCGAAACGGTCGCGATATTTTTAGGAAAAATACCCGTCCAGCACGCGGTGGTAGATGTTGACCAGCCCTTCAAGGGTTTTGACCTCTACCCGCTCGTTCACATGATGGGCCGTGCGGCCGGTGGTGCCGAATTCGATCACCGGGCAGATATCCTTGATAAAGCGCGCGTCCGATGTGCCGCCGGTGGTGGAAAGCTTCGGCGCGCTGCCGGTAACTTCCCGAATCGCCCTCACAAGCAGCTGCTCGAAATACTCATCCTTGTTCAAAAATGCTTCGCCGGTGATATGCGCCTTGAGCTCGAATGCCCCGAACGGCGCACAGCGCTCCTCGACCCATTGGTGAATACTTGCCGCGCTGTGCCGGTCGTTGAACCGCACGTTGAAGCGCGCGGTGGCTAACGCCGGAATGATGTTGGTGGTGGGATTGCCGACATCCACCGACGTGATTTCAAGATTGCTCGGCTGAAAATGCTCCGTCCCCTCATCGAGGGGGGTGGATTTCAACGCATGCAACATATGAATCATGCGGGTCACCGGATTATCGGCCCGGTCGGGATAGGCGGCGTGTCCCTGCTTACCACGTACTGCCAACTGAAAACTGATCGAGCCGCGGCGGCCGATTTTTACCATTTCGCCAAGGAAATCGGGGTTGGTCGGCTCACCGACGATGCAATGGTCGATCACTTCGCCCTGCTCTTTCAACCAGCCGAGCACTTTGCGCGTGCCGTTCACGGCGTCGCCTTCTTCGTCCTGCGTGATGAGGAAGGAGATGGAGCCTTTAGGCGCGCCTTTCGCCTCCAGAAACTGTTTCACGGCCACCATGAAGGCGGCGATGGCGCCTTTCATGTCTTCCGCACCGCGGCCGATCAGTTCGCCATCGACCACCTGAGGCTCGAATGGCGGCACATCCCACGCCGCTTCATCGCCCGGCGGCACCACATCGGTATGGCCAGCGAAACAGAAATTCGGGCTTTGGGTGCCTAGGCGCAGGTAAATATTCTCCACCGGCTCGAACCCTTCTTCCTTGAAGATCATACGGTGGGCCACAAAGCCAAGCGGGCGCAAATAATCCTCCAGCACGTTGAACACGCCAACCGTACGCGGCGTGACGCTGGGGCAGGCAATCAGGGCTTTGGCGAGGTCGATAACGTCAGACATAATTTGTCATCCCTGCGCAAGCAGGGATCTCCTTCAAGTAGATTCCCGCTTTCGCGGGAATGACAAGATAGTTAGTCACGCAGCAACTCGTTGATGCTGGTTTTGCTGCGGGTTTTTTCGTCGACGCGTTTTACGATGACGGCGCAGGCGAGGCTTGGATCGCCTGGGTTTTTACCCGGCAAACTGCCCGGCACCACCACTGAATAAGCCGGGACCCGGCCATAGAACACTTCGCCCGTCGCACGGTCGATAATTTTGGTGCTGGCGCCAAGGAATACACCCATCGAGATCACCGCGCCTTCTTCCACGATTACCCCTTCGGCCACTTCCGAGCGTGCACCGATGAAGCAATGGTCCTCGATAATCACCGGGTTGGCCTGTAAGGGCTCAAGCACACCGCCAATGCCGACCCCACCGGAAATATGGCAGTTTTTGCCGATTTGCGCGCAAGAGCCGATGGTAACCCAGGTATCGACCATGGTGCCTTCGCCAACATACGCGCCGATATTGATAAAGCTCGGCATCAGCACCACGTTTTTGTCGATGAAACTGCCATGGCGGACAAAGCAGCCCGGAACCGCGCGGAACCCCGCTTCACGGAATTTCTGCTCGTCCCACCCATTGAATTTTAACGGCACCTTATCGAACCAGGTGGAACGCTCGCCACCGGAAGCGGCTGGCCCATAAATCATCGCGTTATCGTTGAGCCGGAACGAAAGCAGAATCGCCTGTTTTACCCACTGGTTGACATGCCAGCCTTGGGCATTCTTTTCGGCAACCCGCAATTGGCCCTGGTCAACGGCTTTCAACACTGCGTTAACCGCATCACGCACATTGCCTTGCGTTTGCGTGTTATATTCGCTCCGGTTTTCCCAGGCGGCGCTAATGATCTGTTCCAATGGCATTGCTATCCCCTTTATGTCATTCTGCCGGATGACCTAGCATAACCCCGCGTGCCCGCAAGTAATTGTTGGCTTGTTTTGTGTCGCATTCAGCCCTATATCACCCTCGAAACGAGGCCAGCCATGTTTATTCAAACCGAAGCCACTCCTAATCCTAATACGCTGAAATTTCTGCCCGGCCAGGCTGTGCTGGGCGACAAGACGGCATTTTTCACCAGTAAGGAAAATGCAGCCGAGTCGCCGCTGGCGCAGGCGTTGTTCGAGTTACCGGATATTCGGGCGATTTTTTACGGCAGCGATTTCATTACCGTCACCAAAACGGAAAACGCCAGCTGGGAGGTGATGAAACCACAAATCCTCACCACGATTATGGAACATTACCAGCACGGCAACCCGCTGATGGTGGAAACCACTGCCGCCGCCAAAACCGAGCGCAGCTACGGTGCGGAGGAACAGGAGATCGTCGACCAGATTAAAGAATTGCTCGAGACCCGCGTGCGTCCTGCCGTGGCGCAGGATGGCGGCGATATCATTTTCCATTCCTACGAAGATGGCATCGTAAAGCTGGAAATGCATGGGGCCTGCTCGGGCTGCCCTTCCTCGACCGCGACGCTGAAAAGCGGCATCGAGAACATGCTCAAACATTATGTGCCGGAAGTCGTGTCAGTTGAGCCGGTTTAACGGTTTCGCTATAGCGTAGCGCCTCTCGCCCTATTCTTTTTTTATACCGCCTCTGGCACACAACTTGGCCATGAGCACCCCTGAACAACCACCCCTTCCCAGCTATTATTATAGCTATAACGGCGACCATTACTGGGGCCATGAGCGCGGCGACTGGCTATATGGCACGAGCGCTAACGATTGGCTATGGGGCTGGATTGGTGGCAACACGCTTGCAGGCGGCGATGGTGACGACAGGCTTTACGGTGGCACCGGACCTGATTTTCTAAACGGCCATAACGGCCACGATCTGCTGGATGGCGGCCTCGGCATCGACACGCTGGTTGGCGGTGCGGGCTACGACGTGCTCGATGGCGGGTATGGCGATGATTTCCAGCAAGGGGGCGACGGAAACGACCTTGTGCTAGGCGGACC
Organism: Alphaproteobacteria bacterium UBA6189; assembly: GCA_002422745.1. Lineage (GTDB taxonomy): Bacteria > Pseudomonadota > Alphaproteobacteria > Rickettsiales > UBA3002 > QFOX01. The sequence goes on along the minus strand of DITH01000052.1, from coordinate 13,514 downwards.
GGCGCGCGATACGCTGATTGGCAGCGGCGGCAGTGACTACCTCGATGGCGGCGATGGAAGCGATACCCTTGCATTGGATGAACCGGGTATTCCGCCACAACCTGGCCCGGATGAAATACAAAACCCGCCCGCCACGCAATACGGCGTTGGTGGCACCGGCAACGATACGATTGAAGGCGCCGCGCACGCCGATCGGCTGGATGGCGGCAGTGGCTATGATTACCTGAGCGGGCATGGCGGGGCCGATACGCTGACTGGCGGCTTTGCTAACGATACGCTGATTGGTGGCCATGGCAGCGTGATGACCGGCGGCTATGGCAACGATACTTTTATTTTCAACAGTACTATGGGGGCGAACGGGTCTGCTACCGTCACCGATTTCGGCTTTGGCGACAGTCTTGAAATTCATTGGGATACACCGGGGGCTGCCAACCAGTTCGAACTGGTTTACCGCCATGTCGGCAACGATACGCTGGTAAGCCTGATGAACCACGCGCCGGAGGCAGGGCAACCGCAGCAACTCGATGCGTTTTTATTGGTAGGCCACCATAATTTCGATGGGTGGGATGTCAGCTACGCCTAACGCCTAGCCCGTTTAGGCTTGGATATCGAGCAGGGATTTATCCAGATCACGCTGGCGCTCCAGCACTTTCAGATTGGCCTGAAAATTATAGGTAGCCATATCGGCCCGGACGAGTTCCTGATCGGTCGACACATCCTGCTCGGTTTCCACCACATCGGTAACCACCCCGCCTTGCGGGGCGGCGGTGCGCACCACCTCCTCGGCTTTAAAACCAGGGGTAGTGGCGTTCGCGATATTGGTGGCAGCAGTGCGCAGATCAGTGCCTGCGGCGCGTAGCCCGCTTGCGGCAATTGCATTCACATCCATCGTAGCATCCTTCTTGAGCCCGAGATCGGCTTCTTACTCTCTCTTATAGCATAAAACACGCCGGTTAAGATAGTGCGAATATTGGGTGGGATTTTATGTTTCGGTAACCTGTTGATACTATTACGGCATCACGTCGGTGCCTGCATCCGCATCGGAAATCAGCGGGTAAGAACGGCTGTTGAACAGCTGATAATGCCACCATTCGTTGCGGTAGAAATCCCACCCCGCGGTCGTCATAATACCCATCAGCAGCAGACGATTGCGTTGCGCCTCGGCATGCACCTGCTGGTTACCGTGATGCGACAACGGGGTAAACGCATCGAACGCCGTGCCCATATCGAGCGGGGTACCGTCGCGCCGGGTCAGGGTGAGATCGATGGCGACCCCGCGTGAATGCGGCGAGCCCCTGGCCGGGTCGGCAAGAAACGACGGATCGGGCGTGTGCTCCCATAATTTCCACTGCGCTTCCGGCGGACGGTACGCATCGAAAATCAGAAAGCGATAGCCCTGCGCTTCGGCCAGCGATATGGCCGCTTCGAATTTAGCGAACGCCTCCGGATGCAGAAAGCAGCGTGCATTGGCTCGATAGACCGGTTTACCGGTGAAGTTTTCTGTGGTGGCGTATTTCAGATCGATGCGGATGGGCAGCGACTGTTCGGTCAGTTCAACGAGCATACTCGGCCTCCAACAACTGGGCGACACCCTGCCCTACCAACTGCTCGCACGCCTGGGTGAGTGCTTTGCGGTTCTGGTGCTGGCTAATATGCTGGGCGGGAAATAACATCACTTCCACCCGCACCGATGGCAACGTCAGAAAATGCCAGAAATGCCCGAAGAAGGTGGCTTCGCCTACCCAGGCGACTTCCTCGCGGCGTGCCGCCGAAATGGGCGTGCGGCCAATATGGGTATAGGCAATGCTGGCGGGCTGTACCGGCAGCATCTGCTGTTCGGCCAATTGCAAAAACCCGCTTTTGAACGGTTTTAAATGCACGCCATCGCTGGTGGTGCCCTCAGGAAACAGGCACAGTAGTTTTCCCTTGGCCAATCGTTTTTTCATCTGGGCGGCGGCGGCTTGCATTTCACTGGGCCGACGCTCGACGAACACGCAATCGGCCAGCACGCACAGAAATCCGATGAGCGGCCAGCTGCGCACTTCCTTTTTCGGGGTAAAGGAGAGCGGCGCCATGCGGCCGAGGACAAAAATATCGAGGTAGCTTGCGTGATTGGAGACTAGCATGAGCGGCCGCTCGCGATGCAGTACACCGTGCACCTGCACGCGCAGGCCGCATATCCATCCGGCTCCAGCATAAAAAAGCTGGGCGATGCGCCCGCGTAAGGTTTCCAGCCGTGCGAGCCAGAAACCAAAAACAAACGGAAGGCAAAGCGCGAGCCAGCTAATCAGCAGTATAGCGCGCAGAGTGGCGCGCAGGTTATTCACCATCCGGCACATAGCGCTGCACATATTTTTCCTGCACCCGCTCGGTCTGCACCACGATGGACACATCGCAGGTGTTATAAGCCAGGTCGAGCACGGCACCGTCGCCGACATAACCGTTCAGGCGCAAATAACCTTTGATGAGTGGCGGCAGTGCATTCAATGCCGCGCGCGGCACTACTTCGTCTTTGGGCATCAGGTTCATGTCGACATACTGATCAGCCAGGGCACGCGGGCGGATGCTCTCCGGCGCAAGATGGTAATGGTACAGATACGACAGGGCGTGCTTATGCTCGGCAACATTGGTGCCATGGAAGCTGGCGCAGCCAAACATGAGCTCGATGTCTTTTTCCCAGATAAAACTGCCGATGCCCTGCCACAGCATCTGGATGACCGGACGCGTGCGGTATTGCTGCTCGACGCAGGAGCGCCCAAGCTCGAGGATCTCGCCGCCATTTTGCTTGATGGTGCTGACGTCGTATTCCGTTTCGGTGTAAAACTGGCCGATCGTCTGCATGTTCTTGCGGGTAAGCAGCCGGTAGGTGCCGACCACCTGCGCTTCGCCTTCGCGGGCATTATCGATCACCAGCAAATGGTGGCAGACATCGTCGTACTGATCGAAGTCGCGCTTTTCCGCCTGAACCTGCGCATTGGCCTGGCCGCCCATTTCCTCGCAAAAAATTCGGTAGCGCAGATGCTGAGCGGCTACTACCTCAGCCTCGTTTGCCGCAAGCCGTACCGTCAGGTTGCCGGCATGGATCGGCTCGAATACTTGTTCAAAAATCATAGGTTCCTACTGCTTTCCTTCCAGCGGCACGGCAAATAGCTCCAGCCGGTGGTCGACAAGTTGATAGCCGAGTTCACGCGCAATGCGTTCTTTCAATGCCTCGATCTCGGGATTGCTGAATTCCACCACCTTACCGGTTTTCATATCGATGAGGTGATCGTGATGTTCCTCGGGCAGTTCTTCGTAACGTGCCCGTCCGTCGCCAAAGTCATGCCGTTCGATAATCCCGGTTTCGGCAAACAGATTCACGGTACGGTAAACCGTCGCCATACTGATTTTCGGATCGACCGCCGAGGCACGGCGATACAGCATCTCGACATCGGGATGGTCGTTCGATTCCGAGAGAACACGGGCGATGACCCGGCGTTGCTCGGTCATCTTCAGCCCCTTCTCGATACATTTACGCTCTAGGACGTTCGGCATGGTTGACCAGCATAAGTGGTTATGCGCCAGAGGCAAGCTGTTTCAATCGCTTGGCTCACATCACTTGACCCTTATGGTGCATTGATCTAGCTATCCGTAAAACAAATAACATTAACATACCATATCCTCGGCAACCCCCACGGAGCATCCCATGCGCTCTTCCTCCTCGCTTAAACTCGCCGCCATCTCCGACCATGCCACCCCAAAAGCCTCGGGCAACACGCATGAAATACTGGTGGCATCGGCTGCACAAATCGTCAGCGCCTATATTATGAACCGGCCGAATGAACCGGTCGACCTCACCGCCATGGTGAGCGACGTGTACCGTACCCTGGCCAGTCTGGCCCATCAGGAGCAGTTGGCACAGGGTCAGCGCCGCCCATCGGTAGCGGTGGAAGATTCGGTGCAGGACGACTACCTCGTCTGCCTGGAAGACGGCAAACAGGTCAAAATGCTCAAACGCTATTTGAAGGCCAATTACAATATGAGCCCTGAAGAATACCGGGCCAAGTGGGGCCTGCCCAAGGATTACCCCATGGTTGCGCCGAACTACGCCAAGGCCCGTTCGGACCTCGCCAAGCAGATGGGTCNNATATGAGCCCTGAAGAATACCGGGCGCGTTGGAATTTACCGGCCACCTACCCGATGGTGGCACCCAATTATGCTGTCGTGCGCAGCAAGCTGGCGAAGGAAATTGGTCTGGGTCGCCGGGGTATGCCAACGGTGGCCAAAAAACTCAGCGCCCAGCGGGTTGCCAACTAGCGTACGGTTTTACTGATGCTGCAGGTATTGCGCGGTGGTATGGCGAATATGCTCCCGCTCTCGGCGGAACCATTGCCAAGCCCCGGCAACATCCGCGCTGGCTAACAGGGCACGCTGATTGTCGACGGCGAGCTCTTCTGGCTTAAGGATAAGTTTTCTGTCACGCGCCATGCGGACCAATAGCTCACCCGCCGCATGTCGATCGGCCCCCTCCTGTTCCTCCAGAGCGCGCCCCACCATGATGCCTGCCTGGTTGTTATAAAAATCCTTCATCATTTCGAGCGTATGGTCGTGAGGGCGGAATGCACGTTCAAACCATTCGTTCATCAGGCCCAGCGTCAACACGGCATGTTCGGCCGCATCCGGGGGTAGCAGCACACGAAGTCCCCGATAGGCGCTGGCCGCCGCATGGCTATGCTGAATAGCGTTGGCGTAGTAGTCGGGCAATTGGTTTGCGTCGGTCAGGCGCCGTGCTTCGCGGATTTCACCGACATAAAACATACCAAGCGGAATGGTGCCGAGCGCACCGAGCAGCACAAGCAATGCTAGCCATTTCATCGCGCATCGAGCCCGATATCCACCGCGACGGCGGAAATNNGGGCGCCGACCGAGATGACGTCGACACCGGTTTCGGCGATGGCGCGAATGGTGTCGAGCGATACATTGCCGGAGGCTTCGGTCATGGCACGCCCATCAATAATCGCTACGGCCTCGCGCAATTGGGCGTTGGTCATGTTGTCGAGCAGGATGGTGTCGGCCCCGGCGGCGGCAGCTTCGCGTACCTGATCGAGCGTGTCGCACTCCACTTCCACCGGCAGGGCAGTATAGGTGCGCGCCGCCTGAATGGAGGCGGTGACCCCGCCGGCCACGGCGATATGGTTATCTTTAATCAGCACCGCATCGTACAGCCCCATCCGGTGGTTATGTCCACCGCCACAGGTGACCGCATATTTTTGCAGGAAACGCAGGCCGGGAATGGTTTTGCGCGTATCGACCAGTTTAGCTTTTGTGCCTGCGATTGCATCCGCATACTGGCGGGTGAGCGTGGCCACGCCGGAGAGATGCTGCACGAGATTCAGCGCCGTGCGCTCGCCCGCCAGCAGGGCACGGGCCGGGCCGCTGAGCTGGGCAATGGTTTGGCCCGCCGCAAGCTGCTGGCCATCTTCCGCCAGTAACGATACGCTGATGGCGGGACTAACCAGCGCAAACAGGCTGGGCAGGAAGGTCGCACCGGCCAACACCAATAGTTGCCGGGATTGCATGGCAAAACTGGCAGTCGCCTCCGCCGGGATGGTGGCCAGGCTGGTGACGTCGCCCTCGCCGATATCTTCGGCCAGTGCCGCCGCCAGAAACCCATCGATATCAAACGTCCGTTGCACTTTGTTTAACTTTCACTAAATATCCGTCATCCCGCCCATGCGGAACTCTTTCTGCCTACGAGAAACGAGAGCAGATTCCCGCCCCCGCGGGAATGACATTTAAAGAATCGGATTGGAAATAACAACTCCATGCATTCCTACGACCTGACGCAGCATGAATACGACGTGGTGATCGTCGGCACCGGCGGTGCTGGCCTGCGCGCCGCGATTGCCGCCGCCGAAGGCGGATTGCGCGTGGCGGCGATCAGCAAGGTCGACCCACGTCGCAGCCACACCATGGCGGCGCAGGGCGGTATCAACGCGGCACTCGGCACCCGTGGCGAGGATAACTGGCGCTGGCATATGTACGATACCGTGCGCGGCTCCGACTGGCTGGGCGATCAGGACGCCATTGCCCGCCTGTGCGAGCGCGCGCCGGAAGCGATCATGGAGCTGGCGGACTGGGGCGTTCCCTTCACGCGCGACGAAGCGGGCAACATCTACCAGCGCCCCTATGGTGGGCAAACCACCGAATACGGCAAAGCAGCCGCATTCCGGGCCGCCGCCGCCGAAGACCGCACCGGACAGGCGATCATGCAGGTGATGCTGGAGCGGGCATTTAACCGCCCGATCACCTTTTTCAGCGAATTCTTCGCGCTCGATTTATTAATGGCCGACGATGGCGCCTGTCACGGCGTGCTGACGATGGATATCGCCAGCGGCGAGCTGCACGCCGTGCGCGCACCGCTGACGATTCTCGCCACGGGTGGTTATGGGCAAGCCTATGCATCCACCACCGCGGCAAATCTTTGCACCGGCGATGGCAACGCCATGGTGCTGCGCGCCGGGCTCGCGTTACAGGATATGGAATTCGTGCAGTTTCACCCCACCGGGCTTTACGGAAGCGGTATCCTGATCACCGAGGGCGCGCGTGGTGAAGGCGGTTATTTACGCAATAGATCGGGCGAGCGGTTTCTTACAGAATACGCGCCACAAACCATGGAGCTGGCCAGCCGCGACGTGATCGCCCGCGCCATTGTGCAGGAGATACGCGCCGGGCGGGGCGGCGGGCCGATGCGCGACCATGTCTGGCTCGACCTCACCCACCTGCCGGCGGATGTGTTCAGCAGCAAGCTGCCGTATATTACCACCCTATGCCACACGCTGATGCAGCTCGATCCGCGTACACAGCAGATTCCCGTGGTGCCGACCGTGCATTACACGATGGGCGGTATTCCGGCGAATGTGGACAGTCAGGTGCTGCGCGCCACCGCGGCGGGCGAACAGGTGGTGCCCGGCTTGATGGCCATTGGCGAAGCAGCGTGCAATAGCTGCCACGGGGCGAATCGGCTGGGCTGCAATTCGCTGCTCGATTTGGTCGTGTTCGGCAAGGAAGCGGGCGAGTGGGCAAAAACAAACCTGCCCGGCAAGGCTGCCCCTGCCCTGCCGATTCGCGCGCTCGACGCCTCGATCGCCCGGCTCGACGCGTTACGCCATGCGCGCGGCTCGCTCCCGGCGCGTACGTTGCGCACCCACCTGCAGCAGATCATGACCGAGCATGCGCCGATTTTCCGCAGCGGGCCGGAGCTGCGCGCAGGCATCGCAAAACTCGACGCGTTACACAGCGAAGCGCTCGGCATTGCCGAACATGACCACCCCTGGAATCTGGAATTGATCGCCGCCATGGAAGCCACCAACCTGCTGGCGCAGGCACAGGCCACGCTGGTTGCCGCCGAGAAACGCGAGGAATCGCGCGGGGCACATTACCGCGAAGATTTTCCGGCGCGTGACGATGCGGCGTGGTTGAAACATTCGTTGGTGAGCGTGAACGATGATGGGGAAAGCACCTATGCCACGCGCGACGTACAATTGCTTGGGGGTGGCGATGCGCCTGCCTTCCCGCCGGAAGCGCGGGTGTATTAGTTTTGTGAAGCCCAGATCGTTCTTCTGAATACGCGATGTCTTAGTTTTTCTGGAACACCATCGCTTCGCGCAGGATATTCACGAACAGCTCGAGCGGCCGGTCGGCTTCGGCGGGAATGCGCTGGTAAAGCGGGATATTAATCGCGGGCAACGTGAACGCTACTTGTTTGGTATTTCCCTGATACGTGATGTGCAAATTTAGCGTGGGCGGAAGCTGTGCAGCGAAGCTGATGAGTGGATCATCCAGCGCGGCGGGCGGGCAACGCATGCCGCCGGGAAAGTTCGAGCACTGGCGGCTATCGCCCTGCGCGCGCAACAGTAAGGCAGGGGCAGGCTCGGGCCGCACCTCATATTCCTCGGGCGCCTGGCCGTTTTTCGCATACACCGCCTCGATCGTGGCCGCATAGGTGACTGCATAGGTGCCTGAAGCAGCATCGCGCAAGCTTAGCTCTACCCAGGGGATGGAGGCGCCATAGGTTTCCTCGCCCCACACGAAAGTGAGCGTGGGCCGCTCGACACGCACCACGCTGGCAAAGGGAAAGCCCGCCGGTTTCACTGCATCGGCCTTCAGGGTTACCCAGCGGTTATGGCTGCGAAATTCGCGATTGTGATGATCGAGCGTCGCTTCTATCCGCGCCACATCGTCTGCCAGCCGGTAGCGCCAAATACCGTAATAGCCACCGGTAAGAGTGAGGAGGATGGCGAGAATCAACATCAGTTTTTTCATAGTTGTCATCCCCGCGAACGCGGGGATCTCCTTTCAGTGGACTCCTGCTTTCGCAGGAATGACAATCATTACTACTGTTTAATCGCCGTCGAGGCGATGGTTTTGGATAATTCCAACATACGGTCGAGCGGTTTTTTTGCCGCGACGATGAGTTCTGGCGGCAACGTAAGTTCGGGCTCCTGATGAAGCATGCACAAATATAACTTTTCCATCGTATTCAGCTTCATATAGGGGCAGGTATTGCAGCTTACACATGCCCCGCCATCAAGCGCCGTGGGCACCGGATAAAACCGGCTGCCGGGGGAGCGTTTTTCCATTTGATGCAGAATACCCGCCTCGGTCAGTACAATGAATTCGCCACCGGGCTGCTTTTCTGCAAAGCCTAGCAGGCCGGAGGTCGAACCGATATAATCGGCATGGTCCAGCAGGGCTTGCGGGCATTCGGGATGGGCGATCACCGCTGCCTGCGGATGGGCGGTTTTAAGCTTCACCAATTCACGTTCCGAGAACCGCTCATGCACCATGCAGGAGCCATCCCACAGCACCATGTCGCGGCCGGTTTTTTTCGCCAGGTAACTGCCTAAAAACTTATCCGGTGCGAAAATAATTTTCTGCTCGCGCGGCAAGCTATTGATAATGGCTTCGGCGTTACTCGAGGTGACGATGATATCGGACAGCGCCTTGATCTCAGCCGAGCAGTTAATATAGGTCAGGGCCAGATGGTCGGGGTGCCTTTCGCGGAATGCCTTGAATTGTGCCGGCGGGCAGGAATATTCCAGCGAGCAGCCGGCTTTCATATCGGGCAGCAGCACTTTTTTGGTCGGGTTGAGGATTTTTGCCCCCTCCGCCATGAATTTTACCCCGCAGAATACGATCACGTCGGCCTCGGTCTCGGCGGCTTTGCGGGCCAGCTCCAGCGAATCGCCGATAATGTCGGCAATATCCTGAATGTCGTCTTCCTGATAATAATGGGCAAGGATCACCGCGTTCATATCGCGCTTTAAACGCAGAATCTCCTCCTCCAGATTGGCGGGGATCGGCGTGGTCGCATGGCTGCCTGTGATGTCTAGCATGGTATTGGCTATCTAAGGTAAAACGCTATAAATGCAAGGGTTTCCAAGCGATTGTCATGGAATTGTCACTGGTGAAACCCTTTTCCCTCGATTACAGCATTATCATGCAGGAAAATCAGGCATCTCCGTATTTTAAATATGCGGGCGCGCGCGCCGATGCGGCCGTGATCGAGCGTGCCCATCTCCAGGCAGCGGAGAAACACGCTGAACCCCTGGTACACCCGGTAATTATGCTGGATAATAAGCCGTATAAACTCACGGCCCAGTCACAACATTTGGCCTTGCCTGCCTTAAGCGAGGCAGCACGCGCCAGCATGACCGCGCAAGAAGCATCGGCCCGTGCTCTGCTCGAGCGCCAGCATGACCCCCTGGCTGGGCGTTACCTGATTCCGCATTATGAAAAAACCGGGACGACACAAACGCGTAAAGAAGACCGTTTGAAGGCGCGCGTTACTCGTTTTTTCTATACGGCGCAGCCGCGCATCGATGTGGTGCGCACCGCCCATGAACTGGATGTGGAGCTGGAGGATTTTGCCCGGCTCTATGGCGAGATTAAAACGAAGAACCCGGATTACTCCCTCAGCCTGCCCTACAGCGCCATGAGCTCCGAAGAGCGGCGTTTAGTCATTCGCGGGGGGCAGCTGGTCGGGCACATCGTTAACCGTATTGCCCGCGTGGGTCGGGTGATTCTGCACGAGGGTGACACCAAGGGCGAGAATACGCTCGAGCCGATCGACGCACTCATTACGCGATGGAGCGCCTCACCCGCAGAGGATCTCGCGCGCCGCACAGGGATGGATAAACCGGAACGCGATCACCTGCGTCGTGAACTGCTCATGAAAGAGCTGGATTACTGGCTCAATACCATTATCGGCCCCGCCCCTTCGCCGGCGCGCTATATAGATGCCGGGAAGAATGAAATTTCTATCCCGCACGATGAGCTGATGCGCTGTGTCCGCACCCGTAACGATCAACGCGATCATGATGGGGTCCTTAGCTATCTCGTGCATGAAATTCGCAAGACGTTTACCGACGATCTCTACCTTGAGAAGCGTCAGCAGCGCGCGCTCTCCGATCCCGAGCATCATGCGCAGGTCACACCCGAGCAGGCCCAGCACATGCATGATACCATCGAACGTCAGACGGTATTCGGCGTGGTGACGACGTTGGGCTCAACCTGTGGGGCGATCGACGATGCGTACCTGGCGGTACGTGGCATTACCGAACATCCGGATTTCAGTCGTTTCCTGCGCAGTATGCGCCAACATGAGGACATGAATCAGGCCAATAAATTCGACATCAGCGATTACCGCTCGATGTGGGGTCGCTATTGCGAAGTTGCCCGTAAGCGCTGTTGTATCGATAGCCGCGATGCGGTGAATTTTACGCCCATTTCTGAAGAGTTCGACTTTCTGGGCACGGAATTGCGCTGGCTACATGACGAAATGCGCAAAAGCATGAGTGATCACCATCGTGACCCACGTATGCTGCAGGCGCTCGACCTGCTCGACAAAGCGTTAAATCTCGTCGATCTGATGGCCGAAACGCGCATTCCCCTCAACCAGCATGCCCCGGAAGTGTACGACAAAAAATTACCGTATTTTGAGAAACGCGACGCCAGCAGCTTTGGCCGTCTGAAAGAAAAAATCGACCAATGGGCACATGCGGGCAAACATCATTCCCGCGGCGCCTGAGGTTGGATTTCCAATTGCGTGCCAGTTCCCAAATGCGGCAACAACGCCAATAAATCAGCGCGTTGGAGGGCAATGCAGCCTTCGGTTCCCACCCCATCGTCGCGCATCAGGTGCAGGAAAATGGCGCTGCCTTTGCCCGGCGTGACGGGATTATCATTATAGCCCAGCGGAATAATGAGATCGTAGATAGCATCGTCGCGCCAGAGAGTTTCATGGCGGCCCGAATAGGGCAAGGTGACATGTTGGTTATACCGCGCATCGGCCGGGTCATCGCACCAGCCATCGCTGGAGCTTAGCGCAACCACCGGCAAACCGGTGAGTGGCGCTTCCATACGGTCTGGGCGATAATAGCAACAGCGCATGGGAAACAGGCCAACGGGCGTTTTCAAATCTCCCTCCCGCTTATCCGGGGCAAGCCCGCCCCGGCCATAGGTAGCGGGTAGCGCCGTGCCGTCGGGCAGCAGGAGCTGTGGCGCTCGGAAGATTAATCGCTGATAGGGGTCTGTCCGGTTCATCTTGCCTCTTGCTGCACCCATGCTATGGACAAGCCAACATAAAAACAATGCGAGACATGCCCATGCGTTATTTTTTCCTCCGCCCCTTGCTGGCGGGCCTATTGATGCTACCTGTTGCGGCGCTTGCCGGTGTCGGCAAAGTGAGCACCCCCGCCGTGACCGAAGGGGAATTCGAGATCGAATACACCACCATTCGTTATGGCGACGATGGGGGCAACAAACTGAACAATGCGCAGGCCCATGTGGTTGAGCTGGAATACAGCTTCACCGGTCGCTTTATGTTGGGGCTTGAACTCGCTGGCGAGCGCGAATCGCCGCAGAGTTTTCAGGGCGAAGCCTATGGCGTGGAAGCCCAGTATGAGCTGACCAAGCAAGGCGATTGGTGGTTTGCCAGTGCCGCGAAGGCGGAATATGCGTTTCCGTTTCACGAGAGCGATGCCAGCGAAGGCGAGGTCAAATTGCTATTGCAGCGTCGGCAGGGTCCCACCCGCTGGACCGCGAATATAAACCTTCAGCGTGAGTTCGGCGCGAATCGCCGCCATGGGATGGAGCTCTCCTCCGCCCTGCAGGGGCTTTACCTTTGGAATAAACATATAAATCCCGGGGTCGAATGGTTCGCTGATTACGGTGCCACCAACAATCTCACCTTGTCGAACGAAGAAGGGCATTATCTCGGCCCGGTGATTACCGGCGAGCTGTTTTCGTTCAAAGGCGGGGAAATTGAGTATGTGGCCGGTTATTACCGCGGCCTGACCTCGGCTTCGGCGGAGGATGCGGCGCGGCTGCAACTCTCGTACGAAATACGGTTTTAATTGCTAATTCACCACGGATTGCCTAGGAAAAACCTCCAAACCAAGGCAACAACGTGAACGCAAGCATTCCCACTCCCCTGCTCGATCGTGTGGCGACCCCGGCCGACTGCCGGGCGATGTCAGTCGACGAGCTGAAGCAACTGGCCAATGAATTACGCCAGGAGATGATCGGTGCGGTGTCGAAAACCGGCGGGCATCTGGGTGCCGGGCTTGGCGTGGTGGAGCTGACCCTTGCGCTGCATCACGTGTTCAATACCCCTGCCGACAAATTGATCTGGGATGTGGGGCATCAGGCCTATCCGCATAAAATCCTTACCGGCAGGCGCGACCGCATCCATACGATCCGACAGGGCGATGGACTTTCCGGTTTCTGCAAGCGCGAAGAATCGGAATACGACCCGTTCGGGGCGGGCCATTCCTCCACCTCCATCTCGGCTGGGTTGGGTATGGCGGTGGCACGCGATTTGAGCGGCGAAGATTTCGACGTGATCGCCGTGATCGGCGACGGTGCGATGAGCGCCGGCATGGCCTTTGAGGCGATGAACAATGCCGGCGCGCTGGGTACGCGACTGATCGTGATTTTGAACGACAACGATATGTCGATCGCGCCGCCTACCGGCGCAATGAGCGCGTATCTGTCGCGGCTTATTTCGTCGCATTCCTACCGCTCGGTGCGCCATGTCGCAAAAAACATCGCCAATAAGTTCCCCGCCCCCCTCGCCCGCGCCGCTAAAAATGCCGAGAAATTCATGCGCGGCATGGCGATGGGCGGCACGATGTTCGAGGAGCTCGGCTTTTATTATGTCGGCCCGGTCGATGGGCATAATCTCGACCAGCTACTGCCGGTGTTGAAGAATGTGCGCGACGAAAAAGATTCCGGCCCGGTGCTGGTGCATGTGGTGNNCCCCGGCCGAGGATTCGGCCGATAAATACCACGGGGTAAGCTCGTTCGATGTCGCTACCGGCGCGCAAAAGAAAGCCACTGGCGGCACGCCAAGCTATACCAGTGTGTTTGCCAAGGCGCTGATCGCAGAAGCGGAGGCGGACGAGAAAATCGTTGGCATCACGGCAGCCATGCCCTCGGGGACGGGACTCGATACATTCGCCGCTGCCTTC
>DITH01000076.1:2238-4934 GCA_002422745.1 Alphaproteobacteria bacterium UBA6189 | reverse complement strand
CGCAGGTCAGCCCGCCAGTGCAGCGCCGCGCCACTTCGCCTTCCTCGCGCGCCGCATGGCTGCCGCATACCGGGCAATGATCGGGAAACACATACGCTACCGCACCCTCGCCGCGCTCTTTCACCCCCACCACTTGCGGAATCACATCGCCGGCGCGCTGGATAATAATCGTATCGCCGACGCGTACGTCCTTGCGGGCGATTTCATCGGCATTATGCAAGGTGGCGTTGCTCACCATCACCCCGCCAACATTCACCGGCGTCAGCCGCGCCACGGGTGTCAGCGTACCGGTGCGCCCCACCTGAATATCAATCGCCTCCAGTTTGGTAATGGCCTGCTCGGCTGGGAATTTATGGGCAATCGCCCAACGCGGCGCGCGGGCCACAAAACCCAGCCGCTGCTGCCAATCGAGCCGGTCAACTTTGTATACAATCCCGTCAATGTCGTAGGCAAGCCCGGCGCGTTCGGCGGCAGTCTGATCATAAATCGCCATCAATGCATCGGCATCGCTCGCACGCACCATGCGCGGGTTGATGGTGAACCCCAATGCACCCAGCTTACGTATCGTGTCATACTGCGTGCTCGCTAACGGCGCCGATAGCCCTCCCCACCCATAGACGAAATAACTCAATTTTCGGCGGGCGGTGATGGATGCATCGAGCTGGCGCAATGAACCGGCGGCTGCATTGCGCGGGTTGGCGAATAGCGCCTCGCCAGCCTTTTCGCGTTGCGCATTGAGCGCCATGAAATCGGCTTTTTTCATGTAGACTTCGCCGCGCACTTCCAACAGCTCCGGCGCCCCCTGCAACGTGCTTGGGAAACCGTCGATCGTGCACATATTGCGCGTGATATCTTCGCCTACTTCGCCATCGCCGCGCGTCGCGACATAGACCAGTTTGCCGCGTTCATACCGGGCACTAAACGACAGCCCGTCGATTTTTGGTTCGGCCACCACGGTAATAGTATCTTCCACCGGCACATCCAGAAAGCGGCGCACGCGGGCCAAAAACTCCGCCACATCCTCCGCCGTAAACGCATTGCCGAGTGACAGCATGGGCACGGTATGCGTCACTTTCTTAAATTTTTCACTGGGGGTCGCACCGACCTTCTGGTTGGGGCTATCCACCATCACCAGTTCGGGAAACTGTTCCTCAAGTTCCGTCAGCCGGGCACGCAACGCATCGTATTCCGCATCGCTGATGACCGGCGCATCCTCCTGGTAATAGCGCGCGTCATGCGCCGCAATCTCACGGCTCAGGCGCGATATTTCTTCCTTCGCCGCCTCCGCCGTGAGGGACGACGAACGACCAACCGTTGGCCATGGAGCCGTCACGATGCCGCCTCAAGTAATTTATCGGCGGCGGCGCGGGCTTCGTCGCTAATGGTCGCGCCGGAGAGCATGCGCGCCAGTTCCTCGGCCCGTGCCTGCGATTTTAGTTCGCGCACAGTGGTGCGCACGTCCTTGGTGCCTTCCTTGGCAATGAACAGATGATGGTTCGCCAGCGCCGCCACTTGCGGCAGATGCGTGACTACCAATACCTGCCCACCGGCCGCCAATTGCTTTAAACGCAAGCCAATCGCTTCAGCGACCGCACCGCCGGTGCCTGCATCGATCTCATCGAAAATCGAGGTAAGCTGCCCTTCACTGCGCAGCACCAGTTTCATCGCCAGCAGCAGTCGCGATAATTCGCCGCCCGAGGCCACTTTGCCGAGCGCGCCGAACGGCAACCCGGCATTGGTGGCCACTTCAAATGCGACATGATGTAAACCCGCCTCGCCCCATTGCTGCTCGGGCAGTTCCTGCTGCACCACGCGCAATTGCGTGCTGGCCATTTTCAGGGGCTTCAATTCCTTTCCCACCGCTTTCACCAACTTGGCGGCTGCCTGCTCGCGCGCGGCTTCCAGTTGCGCCGCCAGGTCGCGATAGGCCGCCCGCGTGTGCGCAATGGCGGCTGCGTTTGCCTTCGCCTGCTGCTCGCCCTGTTCCACGGCATTCAGCCGCCGCCGCGCATCGGCAAGATGGCTGGCAAGGTTGGCCACCGGCACGTTGAATTTCCGTGCCGCGCCGCGCAGCGCATGCAGTCGGTCTTCGGCCTGCTCTACCGCGCGCGGGTCGAGCTCCGCCGCGTTCACCAGCCGCTCCAGCGCCACGCTGGCTTCTTCAATTTCAACTTCCGCTCGCTCCAGCGCGGCGCTAATGGCGTTTACCGCCTCGCCTTCACTACGGGCCAGCGCCCGGGCCGCCTGCCGTAAGCGCAGGGCGATGCCGTCACCTTCCAGCAACGCCGCATGGGCTTCCTGCAAATGCGCAATCGATTGTTTCGCCTGCTGGGCTTGGCGGCGCAGTTCCACCAGCTGTTCTTCTTCGCCTTCTTCCGGTGCTAAGGGCTCCAGCTCATCTACCGTCTGACGAAGCCATGCCTCCTCGCGCAGCGCCGCTTCGCGCTGCCGCGCCAGCTGCTCCTGTTCGGCTAACGCCGTTTTCCAGGCACGAAACGCAAGTGCCGTTTGCTGCAGCAACGCCTGATTGCCCGCCAGCGCATCGAGCAACGCGCGATGGGTTTTGCTATCGAGCAAACCACGCTGATCGTGCTGGCCGTGGCGTGCCACCAGCAGCTCGCCCAGTCGTTTAAGCGCACTGACGCTGACCGGCTCGTCATTCACGAAAGCCCGGCTTTTGCCATCGGCCGTGAGGG